>JAYKGU010000140.1:0-46724 GCA_035285585.1 Synechococcales cyanobacterium | reverse complement strand
TGTCCCAGTTGGCAGCGGTAAAGGTCAGGCTGGTCTGATTGACCGTGGCCTCGCCCGAATCGCCGCTGCTGACGGTGATGACTACGTCGGAGGTGGGCTGGGCATCGAGCACCACGCTGAACGTCTGGGTGGTGCCGCTTTCGGAGACCGACAGACTGGTTGGTGTGACGGTAAAGCCGACCGTGTCATCATCGGTGGTGGTGACGATGACGGTCTGACTGGCGATCGCATCGAAGTCATCATCGGTGGCGTCCGGATCGATGCTCAGGGTCAACGTACTGAACTGGGTGCCATCCACGGAGGCATCATCCACGCCAGTCACAGTAACCGTTTGGGGAGTGTTCCAGTTGGCAGCGGTAAAGGTGAGCTGGGTGGGGGAGGTGCTGGCTTCCCCCGTATCGCTATTGCTGACGTCAATGACCACATCGGTGAGGGGCTGGGCGGTGAGCACTACCGTGAAGCTATCGGTGCTGCCGGCCTCCGTCACCTGCGTGTTGCCGTTAGTCTGAGTAACCGTAAAGCCTACAGTGTCATCATCCACAGTCACTACGCTCACCGACTGGCTGTCAACGGCGTCATACTCATTGGCGCTGGCCGCCGCGTCCACGGTAAAGGTTACGCTGCTGGTTTGATTGCCGTCCGGGAGGCTGTCATTGACCCCGGTGATAGTCACCGTCTGCGGTGTGTTCCAGTTGGCAGGGGTAAAGGTCAGGCGCGTTGGGGTGACCGTTGCTTCTCCCGTATCACCAGCGGCAACATCGATGACCACATTGCCCGTGGGCTGGCGATCGAGCACCACCGATACTGTATCTGTTGTCCCAGCTTCACCCACCGTTGTGCTGACGCCGGTCGGTGTGACCGTGAAGCCCGCTGGGGGACTGCCCTCAATAATCAGGCGGCTGCTGTTGTAGACGCCGTCGTCCTGGGTCGGTAGCACGTCATAAAACTCCAGCGTCCAGGTGCCCAGGGCGGATTCTCCAACGAAGGCCTCTAGAGGGCTGGAGGGTTGGGCCAACCGGTCATACAGGGGAGCAGATGGGTCGTCGTCGTCCCCATCATCCAGCGCTGTTGTGGCAGTATCGGTGAAGAGAACATCGTAGTTGTCGGCGTCATCCAGGCTCCGGCTGGCAATGATGGTGACGCGGGTGCCGCTGGGGGATTGGAGAACGACCTGGATATCCCCCCGGTAGGTGTGACTGGCGTTAAATCCCAGGGATACGGCGTCCACCAGGATATCTGCCGTCACTTCAAAGGTGCGGATGACCCGCGATCGCGACGTTGCCGTAATGTCGATGGCGGCACTGTCGGTATTGTCCACCGTAACCGTCTCCAGCACACCGGGATAGCTGACCTGAACCTGCTGAGGAACAATCACCGCCGCCGCTTCGCCGCCGATGTGGTGATGCAGGTGCCAGTCTCCCCCTAAGAAGGCATGACCGGTGCGGGTAGTGGAGGCGGCGATCGCCACCCCAGTAATGCTATGCAGCCGCTGAATTAACTCTTTGCCCACATCCCCAGCAGCCACCTTGCAGCCATAGAGCAGCAGGGAGGATGGGGCAGGAGCCGCCGCAAACCATTGCCGAATGACATCAGCGTAATCATACAGGTTGTCCAGGCTCAGCTCAGCGTTGCCCAGGTAGAGCACACCGGGGGCACCGTGGGAAATGATGTGAACGGCCACGGGACGATGGGCCTCAGGCCGGGTTTGGAGAATCTCCGTGATTTGCGTTAATCCGTCGCGATCGCCCTCCAGAATAGCCACCGTTGCTCGTGTTGAGAGCTGGCTGGCGAGCCACTGCGCCTCTTTGACGTGGGCGTCAATGATGACCACGGAAGTGGTGGATGTCCGGGCGATCGTTGGTTGAGCGGATGGTCGGAGATGAGTTTGAGGGAGTGGATAGGGTTGGCGATGTTCAGTTGACATGGGGTAGATGCTCCTCCGAGCACAAAATTGTTGATGAAAGGCCAGTCGATCGCACGTCAAACAAGGCAGCCATCAGGTCGGCTACCCGCAGCGTGTATCCAATCAAAAACCGCTTTGCGTATAAGTTTTCAGACCAGCTTTAGATCCGGTGGAGGTTGGTCAGACCGTCGCTGGACAATCCATTTCTGGATAAGGGTATCAACGTAAGGTGGGGCGCTTTCCCAAGCACAGAATTCAGGAGTCAGGAGCCAGAAGTCAGATCCCTCCTGAGTTCTGACTCCTGGATTCTGGATCCCTCTCCAACCGGGATTTTCCGGCTTAGATGGATACCCGTCAGGTCTCTAGTAGTCAGATCTCTTAAAAAGTTCAGATCTCTTAAGTCGAATAGGGGCAATTACTTCTAGAAATGCCCAGGCTGGGCGGGAAACTAACGACCGTGTAACCCGCACCCATTTCATTGCCCAATCCTGAAACTCGCGCCCATCACCGGCTAAGATAGTTGCCCCGACCGATTAAAATGGACGGTGTCTTGTGTCACCGCGATGGGATGCCTATGTCTGCCGCCCCCTCTGTCCCCTGTTCCGCCGCTGATATTGCCAGGGAAGGTTTGAAGCCTGAGGAGTATGACGAAATTGTGCGCCGGTTGGGGCGTCACCCCAATCGGGCCGAATTGGGCATGTTTGGTGTCATGTGGTCAGAGCACTGCTGCTATAAAAATTCCCGCCCATTGCTTAAGCAGTTTCCAACGAAGGGCGATCGCATCCTCGTTGGGCCAGGGGAAAATGCCGGGGTGATTGACGCCGGAGACGGTATACGGGTGGCCTTTAAGATTGAGTCCCACAACCATCCGTCTGCTGTCGAGCCTTTCCAGGGAGCTGCTACGGGGGTTGGTGGCATTCTCAGGGATATTTTCACCATGGGTGCCCGCCCCATTGCCGTACTCAATTCTCTACGCTTTGGTCAGTTGGATTCCCCTCGCACCCGACGGCTGTTCAGCGGCGTGGTGGCGGGTATTGCCCACTATGGCAACTGCGTCGGGGTGCCCACGGTGGGTGGCGAAGTCTATTTTGACCCAGCCTACGGGGGAAACCCGCTGGTCAACGCCATGGCCATTGGGCTAATGGAAACCCCGGAGATTGTCACTTCTGGTGCTGCTGGCATTGGCAATCCGGTTCTCTACGTAGGTTCTACCACGGGACGCGATGGCATGGGGGGAGCTAGCTTTGCCAGTGCGGAACTGAGCGATCAGTCCCTGGACAATCGCCCTGCGGTGCAGGTGGGCGATCCTTTTCTGGAAAAGTCTTTGATCGAAGCTTGTTTGGCAGCCTTCAAGACCGGAGCCGTGGTGGCAGCCCAGGATATGGGAGCAGCGGGCATCACCTGCTCCACATCGGAAATGGCGGCCAAGGGAGGGGTGGGCATTGAGCTGGATCTGGATAAAATTCCCGTGCGGGAAACCGGGATGGTGCCCTACGAGTATCTTCTATCGGAGTCCCAGGAGCGCATGCTGTTTGTCGCCCACCAGGGACGGGAGCAGGAGCTGATTGAGATCTTCCAGCGCTGGGGGCTGCATGCCGTGGTGGCGGGAACCGTCATTGCCGATCCCATTGTGCGGATCCGGTTCAAGGGTGAGGTGGCGGCAGAGGTGCCCGCTACGGCCTTGGCCGACAATACTCCCATCTACCATCGGGAACTGCTGACTGAACCGCCTGCTTATGCCCAACAGGCCTGGGCCTGGACGGAGGCAACGCTACCGCCTGCAACCCTCGGCGGTATTTGTTTGGACGGCACTACCCATTCCTGGAGCGAGATTCTTTTAACCCTGTTAGATGTGCCGACGATTGCGTCCAAACGGTGGGTCTACCGTCAGTACGACCACCAGGTGCAAAATAATACGGTGATTGTTCCTGGCGGGGCTGATGCCGCCATACTGCGCCTGCGGCCCCAGGAACCGTTTGGGCCTCCATCCGAATCTCCCACCTCATTCACAAAAGGATTGGCGGCGACTGTGGACTGCAACGCCCGCTATGTCTACCTCAATCCCTACGAAGGGGCCAGGATGGCCGTGGCTGAGGCGGCCCGTAATCTAAGCTGCGTGGGGGCTGAGCCGCTGGCGATTACCGACAATTTAAACTTTGGTAGCCCAGAAAAGCCGATTGGCTACTGGCAGTTGGCAGAAGCCTGCCGGGGGTTGGCCGACGCCTGCCGCGCATTTGCCACGCCCGTTACCGGGGGCAATGTGTCTTTGTACAACGAGACTCTGGATGCGGCGGGGACGCCCCAGCCCATTTACCCGACGCCCGTGGTGGGCATGGTGGGGCTGGTGGCTGACATTGGACATATCTGTGGTCAGGGCTGGCGATCGCCCACAGACACCATCTACCTCCTGGGTTTAGGGTTTGAAATAGCGACCCCGACCAGGCACCTCACCCTGGGCGGCTCCGAGTACTTAAACACCGTGCATGGTCGGGTGGCCGGACAGCCCCCCGTGGTGGATAGTGATTTAGAGCTTCGCGTGCAGGCGGCGTGTCGGGAAGGCATTCAGGCGGGCTGGGTGCGCTCGGCCCACGACTGCTCAGATGGGGGATTGGCGATCGCCCTGGCGGAATGCTGTTTGAGTGGTGATCTGGGGGCGATGGTGCAACTCCCCGTCCGGCAGGAGTTCTCTGGTCGCTGGGATACGTTGCTCTTTGGGGAAGGGGGAGCACGAATTCTGGTTTCGGTAGCCTCCGAACACATTCCGGTGTGGGAAAATCACCTGCAGGAGCGGCTGGGCGATCGCTGGTGTGCTTTGGGTGAAGTACGGCCAGCCACCGATGGATTGCGGGTTCTCACCGCTGACGCATCTCCGGTGATTGACGTTAGCATGAAGGCGATGGGCGATCGCTGGTTAACCGCCATTGAGCGACGCATGAAGCTGTAGATCCAGGCAAATGTCTGATTGTCAACTCATTAGCAATCTCCCGACTAACCATAATCTTTTCTTAACACTCAATTGCCGTCTGCTGACCAGCTATCGATGCTTCTGGCCATAAGCTTTGGCTGGCAGACTGGTGATGGATTCTAATTCTGAGCAATCACTGGTAATGTTACTCATCGTTACGTTACTGTTAATAGGGGCAATGGTTTAACAAATACTTAAACTGCTGAATGCTCTCCGTCTAACACCAAACATTACTCTCCAGTCACGATTTAGCCATTCCTTTTCCGATCGTCTTCTGGTCGTCGTTCTTTACAATCATCATTTACCGAGGAGTTGCGTTTCCGCATGATGCTTAATGCCACCGAGCTGTCGTTTTCCAACTCGCCCCAAGCCCACGATTCTTTTGAGGAGCCGCTGCCGACCCATCCCGACAAGCCCGAAGAAGCCTGTGGCGTCTTTGGTATCTATGCGCCCGGTGAAGAAGTTGCCAAGCTCACCTACTTTGGCCTGTATGCCCTGCAGCATCGGGGCCAGGAGGCGGCGGGAATTGCCACCTTTGATGGAGATGGGCATCACATTCATCTCCACAAAAATTCGGGGTTGGTTTCCCAGGTTTTCAACGAAGGAATTCTGCAGCAGCTCACGGGGCACCTGGCCGTCGGCCACACCCGCTATTCCACTACAGGGGCCAGCCGCGTCATCAATGCCCAGCCGGTGGTCGTAGAAACCCGCTTGGGACCAGTGGCGATCGCCCACAACGGCAACCTGGTAAACGCCTACGAGCTGCGGGAAGAGCTGAAGCAGGCAGACTTTAACCCGGTAACTACAACGGATACCGAAATGATTGCCCTGGCGATCGCCGAAGGTGTCAATGGCGGCAAGGATTGGTTGGATGGGGCAATTAGCGCTTTCCAGCGCTGCCAGGGAGCCTTTAGCCTGGCAATTGGTACCCCCAACGGCTTGATGGGCACCCGCGACCCCAACGGCATTCGTCCCCTGGTGATTGGGGTGCTGGATCGCAACGCTGGTCTATCGCCAAAACGCTACGTCCTGGCCTCGGAAACCTGTGCCCTGGATATCATTGGCGCTGACTATCTGCGGGATGTGGAACCGGGGGAAATGGTTTGGATTACTGAGGAGGGGCTGTCTTCTTTCCACTGGGGCAAACCCCAGCGCAAGCTCTGCGTCTTTGAAATGATCTACTTCTCTCGCCCCGACAGCATTGTCAACGACGAAAGCCTCTACAGCTACCGCAAGCGCATCGGCAAACGGCTCGCCATGGAAGCGCCCGTGGATGTGGATCTGGTGATGGGGGTGCCCGACTCCGGCATTCCTGCTGCCATCGGCTATTCGGAACAGTCGGGTATCACCTACGCCGAGGGACTGATTAAAAATCGCTACGTGGGGCGCACCTTCATCCAGCCAACCCAGAGTATGCGGGAAGCGGGCATTCGCATGAAGCTAAACCCCCTGAAGGACGTGTTGGCGGGCAAGCGCATTGTCATTGTGGACGACTCCATTGTGCGGGGCACCACCAGCGGCAAGATTGTCCAGGCACTGCGAGACGCTGGCGCGACGGAAGTACACATGCGTATTTCCTCACCGCCTGTTACCCACCCCTGCTTTTACGGCATCGATACGGATTCTCAGGATCAGCTTATTGCCGCTACCCAATCGGTACAGGAAATTGCGGACCATATCGGCGTTGATTCTCTGGCCTACCTGAGCTGGGAGGGCATGCTGGATGCCACCCAGGAAGATCGGGATAACTTTTGTTCTGCCTGTTTCACTGGAAATTATCCCATTCCCGTCTCGGAGCGAGTGCAGCGCTCGAAGCTGATGCTGGAGCGCAAGCGTCCCCAACCAGCGACCGTGTAGCTTTCCTCCATTCACTCCAGCAATTCTCCCAATCGGATGGGGCAATCCATTCCCTTTTGTGGAAACGGAACCAGGGGGGAATTGCTTAACTTTGGAATAGACCGGCTGGCGATCGCGTCATTGTTTGAATCTATCGACCAGCCTGGTGTAACAAAGTCCTTTCAAGAAGGAGTGATGACTATGAAAGCAGGACAATACTTTGCCCTCATTGCTGGAATCGGTCTTTTAATCGTCGGTATTCTGGGCTTCGTGCCCGGAGCCGTATCCCTGGCCGACCCCGCTAACCTGACCGTTGATCCCAGTAGCCGTATCCGGTTTGGCTATCTACTGGGTCTGTTCCCGGTCAACCATCTGCTGAGCAGCCTCCAGATTCTGGCAGGCATCACGGGGATTCTCACGTCGATCGCCCTGGATGGTTCTCGCTACTACGCCCGTTTCCTGGCGATTCTCTACGGTATCTTTGCCGTGATGGGGCTGTTTCCCTTCGCCAGAACTGCCTTTGGCCTGACGCCTTTGTTTGGCAACGATGTCTGGTTCCATGCGGTAATTGCTGCAATTGCCACCTACTACGGCTTCTTTGCGTCACCGGGGCTACTGGAAATCGCCTCCCAGCGACGATAGCATCTGTAGTGCAGTAGGCCGAGCTGTTACGGGCCTTACTGGCGGCAGCGATCGCCAGAAGTCGAGAACGCGCTCGGCGACTGCCAGGGGGTGGGAATAGTGAAAGAAGTGTCGGCTGTCTGGGCACTCCCACTGCACATCCCCCTCTTTCAGCCAGGGCAACCACTGCTCCAGGGCGTTGGGATCTACCACCACGTCATACTCCCCACGCCCCACCATCAGCGGCACAGGTGCGCCACCTGGAGGCAAAGAAGTTTGGCGACAGAGGGATTGAGACGAAGGGGAGGTCTCCAGGTCTTTTTCCAGCACGCTCACCAACCGTTGAGTAGTGGCTTTGCACTGGGTGCCAAACAGGTTGGTGACAACCTGGGTGAGCACAAACGCCTGACTACATTTCAAAAACTGTCGCTGCACGTAGTAGTGGGCCTGCCAGTCAATGGTGGGAAAAGCGCCCACAGAAAGTAAGGTCAGCGATCGCACCCGCTCCGGATGCCGCCGGGCATACAGCAGCCCCAGCGCACCACTTAAACCATGTCCGATTAGATGAATGGGGCGATCGCTCTGCTTCAAGTAGTCATGCAGGAGCACCAGCGGGGTTTCCAGTGAGCAGGGTTCGTCGGGAGACTGCCCATATTCCCACTGGGCGACGGTTACCGTTTTCGACAGCTCGCGTAGCAAAGGGCGATCAAAGCACTTAAACGCTCGACTAACGTTGAGGCACAAAGCATCGGGAACTTGAGACATGGGAGAATATCCTTTCCGGTTCTGAATAGTTGATGCGGCCAGTTGATGCAATTGGCTGGGTAAAAGAGGCTAATCGGCAGAATAGTGGAGCGTGGAGACGCTATTTTCCTGATGGTTGGCGAGAGGGGGGCTAAGAACGGGCATTTCCTGGCGGCAGCGACGGCAGTACCAGTAGAGTGTTTGCTGACTGCACTGGCGAATCAATTGATCAGAACAGCACGGACAGGTTTGCATGGGTAGTTCCTCGGTCAATCCTATTAGATCCTGATGAATTGTCACGCTTAGGGGACAGCGATTTCCCCAGAGCTGGTTTTTCAAGAAGGCTAGCTTATTGACGATTACTCTCAACAAGTGCTAAGGCAAGCATAGCCGAAACCCTGGGCTAATTGCAAACAAGTTTCATTAGCAGTTTAATAATTTGTAACGTTCAGGAAGCAGGTTATCCCCAGTGCAGGCAGTTAAACGCAATGACCTACTGGGTGATTTGCTTTGCTCCTAACCATTTCGCCCTCACCCAAAACCCCTCTCCCAGGGCAGGAAAGGGGCTTTGAAACGGGCAATTTTCCCTGATGGATTTTTTTCGCCTAAGATAGTGCATCAGGCGATCGCGCCAAACTTTTGATTGATGGGCATTGCCCACCCTCCGCCATGCAATCTATCTCATCAAATTCGTTTCGATCCCCCTAAAGTCTCCTTCACAAGGGGACTTTAAGCCTTTAGCTGTGTTCCCCCCTTTACAAAGGGGGCTAGGGGGGATCGAGCAAGGTCAAGGGTTTCAGCACGGTTACAAGTTATTTGCAAACATTCTCTAAGCACAATTAACTAGATTTTCTGGGGGTGCACCCTGCCGCCGGGTTGGCACACCCCCAGAAAACGTAATTTCGTTTAACTACTTAAGAGATTTTTGAGAATGATCCTACCGGACGACGCAGGGTCAAATGGCCATTTGACCCTACTAACCGTTCAACCGAGGGTAAATTTTTTCCTGGAAATCTCCTTAGAAAAGCGGGGTAAATTCTGTCCCAGAAACCGTTTTACAGGGGCGTGAGCGATCGCTGACAGGTAGGACAAATGCCGTGGATCATGAGTTGACAATCCAGCAGGTGATAGCCCTCTTTTTGAGCAGTTTTAATGCCGGTCTTCAAGATAGAGTCGTTTTTGAACTCTACGGTTTTGCCGCAGCGAACGCAGACCAGGTGGTGATGGTGGTGGGGATGGGGGCGGTTGAGCTCATAGTTTTTTGAGCCTTCCGCTAGCTCCAGCTCTCGCAGGATGCCCATTCTCGCCATGAGCTTAAGGTTGCGATAGATGGTGGAGAGGCTCACCTTTTCATCCTGCTTTTCCAGGAGCACCCGTACCTCTTCAGCATTGAGGTGCTGTCCTTCAGGGAGGTTTTGGAAAAACTCTAGAATCTTCTCCCGCTGAGGGGTGAGACGCCATCCTCTCTCATTTAACTCAGCCTTTAAAGAGGCTACGCTGTACATGCGCGATCGCCCTCCTCAGCAACGATAGGTAGTCTTGCTATGTAGGTCATGATAGCTAAAAATTGGAGCTATTTGCAAGAAAGCCATTTTATTGAGAAAAACTGTCAGTGCTTCCATTTCCTCCCTGCGCTGTAGCGGCCAGGAAGTTAGGAGCACTGGGTAGAGGAGCAGAGGCGGTTCACCCGAATGTCAGCAGGGGGTACGCTGACTCCAGAGGAAGTTTGAGAAGTACTTGCATTAAATAGATCGGAAAATTTCCTGTGAGTCTTTATCACGTTAGGTTTAATTAAGCAAGAATCTTTGGGCAGAGCATTAAAAGACTTGAATGCAATCAGGGATTAAATCCAGGAAAAATCCTTATGCAAAGATGAAAAACCCTGGAGTGGTCTAGTCTCCAGGGTTGCCGCCTTTAAACAAGGCTTTGAGAGGAAATTCAATCAGGTTGGCGCTTATGGTGGGCGATCGCACCTGGGAGTTATGCGATCGCCTGCCACAAACTATTGACATCTAATCTCAATAAAATCCATTTGTCAACCGTCTTGCCGGATATCCGCTTAAGGCAAGAACCCCGACCTGCCCGACCGACCTCACCTGAGCGGGCTAGGCTCCCACCAGAATGTCCCGCTGGCTTGAGATCGCCGCCGCATTGACGCCCACCAGAATTAGAGAACCGCCCTGCGGAACATCAACCACCGTATTTGTGCCATCCTGGTGAATCGTCAGGTCACTCACCGACAGTCCCCCCTGCAGAACAAGCTGGTCTTCACCGGGCCGGAAGTCGGTAACGGTGTGGATGCCGCCGTCAGGGCTGACGTGGATGCGATCGCGCCCTTCCCCACCCGTGAGGACATTGGTGCCGGTGCCGCCGTTGAGGACATCGTCGCCTGTGCCGCCCACCAGAGTATCGTCACCGGTGCCGCCCAGCAGCCGATCATCCCCGTCCCCACCCCACAGCTCATCGTTACCGGCTTCCCCCCGCAGCCAGTCGTCGCCGCTGAGGCCCCACAAAATGTCGTTGCCACCCTGGGCGTTAATTACGTCATCGGAGCTATTGAACCCCCTGACCACGTTTCGCTCCTCGTTCAAAAAGGTGACGTGCTCCGGTTGAAAAACCTCACTGCGAACACCCTCTGCCCAGTCTGCGTTAAAGACATCAAAGCTATCTTCAATCAGAATTCGGCCTGCATCACCGGGGGCGATCGCGTGATCGACAATCTCAAAGGACGAAAGATCTGCAAACGCAATATTGCCAACGGCAGCACCATTGCCCGGAAGGTTATCCAGCTCAGTGAGATTAAAGCCTTTGAGAACGATTTCGATATCGCTGATTTCTTCAAAGGTTATTACCAGATCATCACCTACGGGCGTAATGATCAGGTTCCGCACAGGGTCCCAATTCTCTCCTAAATTGGCGGGAAATAAATTCGTATCAAAGACCAGCGTGTCCACCTGATGCCGATGGCGGGCGGATATGCTGGCCCCTTCCCCAACCCCACCGAAATTGGTGATCTCGACGCGATCGCTCCCAGCCTCAATGGCAAACTGATTTTTGCCGACCGACCCATCCAGACTGAGGACGACCTCCCCATCCCCATCCGGAACGGGCACAATAATGGGCGGCTCAACGGGGCCAGGGACGGTAATGGGCACTTCAATCACTGGCTCGGGGGGTAAATTGGCAGCGCCGTCGGTAGCGCCGTCGGTACTATCCTCATCGGGGTTGGAAGGTGCTGTTTCCGTAGGCGGGACGCCACCGTTATCGGGGTTAGACGGTTGAGGGGGAGAAATATCGAGCGGAGGGGATGGGCGATCGCCCGGTTTTCCAGAATTTCCCTCACCTGTCGAGTCTTCGGTACCGTTGGCTGGTTCTCCATCGTTCCCAAAAGGGGGATGGTCGGGCAGTTGCAGGGTCGGCTCGTTCAGTGGGTCAGGATTGCGCATCTCAGCATCTTCTCCAGTTTCATCAGGGGGCGGTTCGTCCGCTTCTGGGCGGTTTGGATCAGGGCGCTGGGTGCCACGGTTGGGGCGATCGCCCCCCTGACCATCAGGCAAACCGTTCAGAATATCGGGTAACGCATCCGGCAGAACGACAAGGGGCAGGGGCAGGATCAGCCCAGTTGGCCCCAGTTGTGCCCCTACGGTCGGGCGAGGCACCCATTGGCCTGCGCCAGGAGGGGAGATCCCGGAGACATTTAGGGTAGTAGATGGGAGCGGGCGGTCTGAATCAGTTTCCAGGTCGCCCAACCCGTCCAGGGAAAATCCCAGTCCCGGCAGCCCTTGAGTCTGGTGAAAGCTGAGGTGGAGGGGTTTGATGAGCTTGAGGAAATCGTCAAGCACGGTTACCGCGTCCAGGATGATGGCTGCTGGATAGGAAGCAGATGCGGAGGACTGAATCTGGATAGCGGGGGCGATCGCCTGATTTCGCTGCCGATTGGCGTCCCGTTCAAGATCGGCCCCTAGCTCAAGGGCCAGCAGCAGGGCGGCGGCCAGCGCCCCCAGCTCATAGACGGATGGCTGAGCTTCTCCGGTGGGCGGAGGAGCGGATGGGCCTCTGGCAAGCTTAGGTGCTGGCTCGGCCCAATGCTTGAACGCGGCGTAGGTGGATAGTACGCTGAGCAGCGTGGCGATCGCCTCCAGGAAAGAGAGGCTGTCGCGCTCAGAGGGTAGCCGGGTGGGGCGATCGCGGCCAGTCGCTTCCTCTGGCTGTGCTGAATGAGTGCTGGTGCTAGATTGACGAAGATTTTCTGACGCCACAGGGGAGCGGCTTGCTCGTCGATACCGGGCCAGCGTGGACTGTTTTAAGAAGTCTAAAAAGTCTTCAATTGTAAAGATCTTAACGGTGGTGCCACGATAATTTCCGAGTTGAGAAATTGGAGAGTAGCGATGGGGCGACTGGGAAATCAAGACCTGAACTCTGTTGGTCAGAAGGGCCTGAAATTCCTGTTGAAAAATAGCGTCAGGATGGGAGTTTTTTAGCGGTTCTCCTCCTCGACAGAGTAGCTTATTAAAGGCTCGATCAGGAATTTGAATTCCTTTAGCCTGGAGCTGATCAATAAATTTTTTGGCGGCCTCCGGAGTGCTGCGATTTTGAATGAAGTCACAAATATAGTTGAGTGATGGTTCGAGGATGACGCCTTGATAAGTTTGGTATTGGTCAGAAAACTCTGACAAAAAAGCCAGCAGAGCAGCGGCTTTTTCGCGTCGTTTTTCTGTTAATAAACCAGTGGACTGGATATCGCCGCATTCCCTGAGATATAGAGACACGAGGATATCATGAGCCAGGGGGACTAAAGTAGTGCAGCTCACAATTTCTCACACCCGATTGGGAAATTCCTTATGAGAGAAGTTTAGGCGTTTCTGCTAAGCGACCTCACTGATCTGTGCCAATTCGGTGAGCAGCACAAGCCCCATTTGGATGAGCCATTCGGCTGATTTCAGGTTATTTTTTATACTAAGAAGACTTACACACTGCGGGCGGCGTTCTGGGGTTCTGGGCATCAGGTAAAGCTCTCAGGCCGGGTAGAGAAATCCGCTGCAGCGTCCGTTGCCGCACCGGGCAAATGCGGTTCACTCGGATGTAAAAAATCTTCCCCCTCGGGAGGTCCTCCTGCTGCAATTTGGGATAAAAGCGATTCAATTTGCTCAATAACTGGCACCAAACTGCCCTGATCATCCGATTTCAGGAACGGGCGTAGGCCATCCAGGCTGGTCAGTAATCTTTCAGTGGCATCCAGAAACGCTTCAATGCTGCCGCCATCCTGACGGGCCAGATAGGGGGAAAGGGCGGCGATGAGTTCTGTGTCGCCATTTTTCCGATCAAGCAGAGCTTTCACCGAGGGAGAGGGTTCTTGATTGGCCAATGCGCCTGCCAGGTGGGCCTGGGCTTCGCGGCTGAGAACCGCTTCCATCCAGGCGTTGATACTCTTCTCGGCTTTAGTCGCTGCCAGGTAGATGGCCCGATGGTGCTCAGGGGTGGTGCGAAACGGCAGCTTCCCTGAAAACGGCTTGTCTGGCGATTGACCCAGCTCTTCACAAAACTGCAGGTAGGCGTCCACCGACTTTTGAAACTCTTGCCTCGCATCCTCTACGGTTGCCCCTTGAAAGGTAATGGCGTCTTTGATATCGAGGACTTTGCCCACGAGAATCCCCGCATCTACATCTACTTTGATTTCAGCGGTGTAGCCTCTGTAGCTGAGCATGTCTCAGACTCCTGGTTCAATCCCTGCAAGCAACAATGAGTAACGGATTTCTTCAACGATATCTCTGGTGGCGTAGGCTCTGCCGTTTCGGAAAAGCACCGATCGCCAGGGAACGGTTTTGGTGTGAACCACGATCAAAATGCGATCGCCAGAGTCCCGGTAGGTGATTTCCGCAGCATCCAGCAATTTAAGGATGGCGGCCCAGGAAATATCGCGGCGGGGAGGGTCTTGAAAAATTGCATGGAGGGTTGACTGGAAATCATCGATGCACATCTGATTTAGGTGGGTGTTGAAGTCTAGATCCAGCAATCCAGCACGCGACCTGCACAGGCAAGTTTGAGGTCGAATACCGGGATTTGGGCTGGCTTCGGGCAGGGCCTGGTGTCATCGTTTGGCCAACAACGACGCCAGCGCTGACCTGACAACGTCCCCGACATGATACCGCAATACTCCCGCCGCAACGTAGCAATTTTCGTAAGGCGAGCAAAACGGTGGTCGGGGGATGCTGCCGGGTGGCGGCCACACGGACCTAGATTCCAACTGATCGAACGATATCTATAAACGATATCAATGTCAAGAACACCAACCCGACCTATTGCCTTTCGCTTGATATCAGATTATGATATCTAAGTCGGTGATATCAAAAATCGATATCAGACAGCCTGACGAATTCCGGGGGCAGATTTCCCCCTTTAGCTACCACCCTGTTCTCATCAACCCCCTCTCTTCCATCAATTCCCTTGCATCAACGGAGTCCTGCTATGCAAACCTTAACGAACCTGAGTACCGCCCTGACGCGATCGCCCGTTTCCCGCCGGGTTGGCTATTGGATGCGGGTGCGCCGCCGCAAGTTCTTCCAGTTCATCACTGGTACGGCAAACTTTGCCCTGACGGTGGGGTCAGTCCTCCTGGCACTGGGAGCTGCCCTCAGCCTTGAGTTTGCCATTCAATACCGGGTAGACTTGAAAGATCTGATCAAAGCCCCCGACGCGACCATCGCCCAGGTAGTAGAAGACGTCAGGATTCGAGCCGATGGCTCAGAGATTGGCATTCTGACTTTTTTGAAAGATTCCATCATTCTTGACAATGTTGAAGGGGTAAGCATTATCACCGCAATGGTGCTGTTTCTCCGCAAAGGACGGCAGGAAGAAAAGCGGCAGGCCCACTACATGGCCTGGTTGATGATTGACATCGCCTATGAAAAGGAAACCAGCTACGCCCGCTTTCAGGCCCTGCAGGATCTCCATACCGATGGGCTGTCCCTCAAGGGACTGGATGCCCCCAATGCCGATTTAATTGGCATCGACCTGGACGGGGCCGACCTGCACCAGGCCACCCTGAAAAATGCCAAGCTGATGCGGGCCAATCTGCGGCGGGTGCAGCTCGACTGCGCCAATTTGCAGCAGGTGGATTTGCAGCAGGCCAATTTGCGGGATGCGGGCTTGCTTAATGCCAACCTGAGCGGTGCCCATTTAGGTGGAACGGATCTCAGCCGGGCCGACCTGCGGAACGCCAACCTTCAGAATGCCGATCTACTGTTTGCCAATTTGAAGGACGTGGCGATCGCCGGAGCCGACCTCGCAGGTGCCAACTTCCGCAGAGCACGCAACCTTGATCCCAACCAGATCAAACAGGCGAAAAACTGGGAACTGGCCATCTTCGATGACGCGTTTCGCCACCGTCTCAAGGCTCCGTCCCATCGTTTTCAACCTCGAATTGTCCCAGTTGCCGATAGGAGCCTGACCACCGATTCTTCAGCTTCTCAAAGCGAACGGCCCACCTCCGGAGTTCGCTTAGATTAAACTCAGACAGAAGCCGGATGGCACGGCTCAGTGCCGCCAGAGAAGTGGACTGCTGCCGCTCAAGCAACTCAACCTTGAGCTGAAGTTTGGAAAGCTGCTCCTGGGTTTGGGCCAGCTCCAGCCGCAACTGCTCAATCTCACTGATAGCCTGGTCAGGCGTTGAAAGAGAGGCTTGGGAGGCTTCAACCTCTGGCTCTAGCGTTGTGACGGGATTAACCGTCTGGTTGATTTCAACGTACTTTTCAGCATTCACGCGCTGAAAATCCCGAAGTTCTTTTCCAAAGACCTCGCCCTGGGCTTTGACCTGCGCATCAAGCAGTTCGTTGGCGTAATGATACAGCTCCGTATCAAGTATGTTGAAGCGGCGGATGGCATCCAGCTCAACGGCAGAAAGGCTTTCTTGCTTGAGGCGGTTTCGGCTGACGTTGAGCCTGGGATAGTAGGGGGTTGCCCAGCCCATCAACTGACTCAAAATCAGGACGGTTTCATCAAATCGCTCTGAAGTACCCACCACCAGGAAATAGTCGCGCAAGTTGCGCTTCGCTAGCTCCAAATGTTCGCGGGCACATTCGCCAAAGGGAATTTCACGGCCAACCCCGGAAAGGATGCGGACTTGACCATTATCAGCTTGGAGATGAAGGCCGCAGGACACATATTCCCTAATGCTGCTGGCGGCTTTGACTACGGGATAACGGGCATGGGTTGGGCTTCGCAAAATAAAAGCATAGTGGGAGATAACTCGCTCCACCGGGTCGCGCAGCAGGGTGAAGTAGCGGCAGGGCTGCGGTAGGAGCTGGTGGGCACCAAAGGGCATGTGCCCGTAAAAAAGCTTGATTTGACGCTTTCTTTCTTCTGAAAACTGGCTAATGTCGGTGAGTGGCGTTTTATTTGACCAGCAAGTTAATGGTTCTTCGTAATGGCGGGTGATGATGTGGCACAAGGTTCGCCCAGCCGTCTTGGGAATGTGAACGAAGATCAGGGAAGGGTCGATATTTGGGTGCTGCTCGACGTTTTCCATGATGGTAGAGAGTAAGGGGACAAACGAGGTTGAACCTTATGTAGAAGCCGCCCGAATGTCAAAACTGGTAGCCGTGCAGCTCGATTTCCTTTTGAAAGGCCTCTGTAACGCGATCGCGCTGTTCGGCGGTGTAAAACTCCTGATAGGGGCGGCGGTCTTTGCGGTTGTTTGACTTTGCCCAGACGCCGAGTGACCCGTCAAAGGGAATGCCCAGTTGATCAAAAACTTCGGCCAACTCTTGATTCAAGTTTTCGTAGTGCAAGACCCGATCAACAATAACCTTTTTGCCTTCCGCATCCATGTAGTAGGGGTAATTGAGACAGAAGTTGCCCAGGGCCAAATAATCATCAAACGTAAACTCAGGGTCGCGGCGGCTGCGCTGCAGCATGTAATAGAAAGAAATGGTTTTGTCCCACGGGTTGCGCTCAACACAGAATTTGAAATAGTTTTGCCAAACCGATCGCGAAACCCGGGTGCGAATCAGATAGCCCGGCAGGTGATTGTAAAACCTTTCCCGTTTTTGCAGCTTTTCAAATACGGGTTTAAGGTTCCGACCATCCTGATACCTGAAGAAGATTTCTGGCAGGGGGTTGAAATAGCCTTCATGGTTTTGGGGCTGGTGGGGCGGCACAGGCGGAGAAATGGGGGTAACCACGTCGCGATCGCCACAGTGCTGCGATAGAAATACTTCGAGACTGGTGCCCGCCGTTTTTTTGGTTTTGATAAAAATAAACCTGTGCTTGTGGGAGATGATCATATCCGCCTACCGGGGGTGCTTACGACTTTGAATAAACGATCGGACAAACTGCACGATCCAGGTCTGGTTTACTTTCGCCCTCCACTGCCTGTTACGGAGAACTACCGCGTGGTGGATCAATTCCTTAGCGTCTTGGGTGCGCTGGGCCAGTTGGTGGCGAATGGTGTTGGTGTAAGCAGAGCGGACGTGGTGCCGTCCATAGTGGAGGGTGGGGAGGTTGGGCTGATTGGCAAACACCAAAAAGACTTCATTGGCAAACACGGGAGAAAACTCGGAAACCGCAAGCTGAACCAGCATGTCCCAAATCTCGTCCATCATGCCTTTGTGGATTACGACCCATTGAAACTCGGTGGTGTCTACCTGTGTGGCGCTGTAGTTGTTCGCCACCGTGGGAATGGCATCCAGGCTGGGCATCCGGTCGGGAAATAGAAGGTAGAACCGGTTTGGTGCAAAAATTTTCTGGTTGGGCTTGACGTGCTGGTTCAGAAAGTTAATTACTGACTCCCACGGCGGCGTGTCAAACTCGTGGGGCACCGTTTTCACGGCAGGGGAGGCGTTTCTGGGGAAGACCTGCACCAGATCAATGGCCAGTCCCACTTTACGGTGATCGTTGACATCCAGGTTAATCAGCTTGAGGGGGAGGGTTTGGGAGACGTGGATGGTGAAGCGGGTAAAGGGGCGATCGCTCACCAGAAATTCCTGGGGCACCACCCCCCGCAAAACTGCCCCATGGTCATCCTGATGCAGGGCAATCAGGTGGATAAGCCGGTCGTTAGCGTAGACTACCAGGCTATGCAGCACCGCCGTGGAAATGGCATTGCGGATCCGAATTTCAAACATCAGATCCCGGTCGGTGGTCAGACACAGATCCAGGTTTGACTGGGTACCTGGCCCCGTCCAGCGGAAGGGGTTGTCCAGACCTTCCCCCTCCAGCCCGTGCCAGCCTGTTCCGGGCAGCGCCTGATGAAAGTGGAAGGTGAGAGTGGAAAGGGGCGATCGCCCCACCGCCGCATAGCGAGCTTCATAGTGGCGCTCCAGCCACTGCTTCAGTAATTCTGGTGGAACGGGGTCATCCAGGGATTGGGTCGGGTCCCCGTAGCGGCTTTGCAAATCCTGCACCATCTGGCGATACTCCAGGTCAAACTGGGAGCGGACGAGTTCGTAGAGCTGGAGATCGAGCTGGTTATGTTCCTCAATGGCTTCAACCACGTCTGGGGTAAGGCCGTCGCGCCGCAGCCGCTTTGACCCCACCATCAAGTTTTGAATTTCGAACAGGGGCGGCCAACCAAAGCGATAGCACAGCAACGCCATAGATTCCCAAAAGCGCTCGGTCAGGCCAAAAAAGGCAAAGGATTGCAGGTTCTCAATGGCGCTGTCTAACCACCTGGGGTCGGTCAGTACATAGCTGCCACGTCGTCCCCCCCGGCCAGCAACCTGGCGCGTTTGGGCATTTACCACCCCCGTCACGTCCGGATCCCGTACGTAATCTTTGAGGGAAAGGGTGAGGGCTTTTTGCTGCACAATGGCCGCCTTGGGCATCACAATGATGCAGGTTTTCATAAACTCATAGGCGGAAATGACCCGCTCAACCGGGTCGCGAAACATGGTGACGCAGATGGGCCGGGTGGGCAAAAAATCAACTACATCGTGGGGAAAGTGCCCGCGAAACAGCCGATACTGGGCCAGATCACTGGGGGCCATTTCTTTGAGAACGAGCCAGTGGGGAACTGGGCAGACTTCGTGCTGATCGAAACGCGCTTCCAGGATATAGGTAAAGGTCGTCCCAGCCGTTTTCGGAATATGAATAAAGCAGAGTCGGTCAGCCTCGGTTAGCCAGTATTCTTTTGCACCGTCTCGCATCATCTGCCTACTCGTTTCCCACTAGCAACCATATCCAAAACACAAGGCACTCAGGGCATCAGCGCGATGCCAGATTTTAGCTCGCCTGGGAGCTTTTAGGCGAGATGCTACTTAAGCGAGACTAATCGTAACATGAATCTCTGGCAGGGCAACCGAGAGACCGTTCACCTCCAACAATCGCCCCCCGCTACAGGGGACCAAGGGAGGGATTGTCGGATTTTGCCAATGCCACCAGTAAATCATTGTCGGTGACGGCTTCCAGGGCGGTGAGGGTGTTGCGGGATACGTTGAGAATGCGTCCTGTGCGGCTGGGTGGCCCCCAGTCTACGGCACGGGCGACCACGGCTTTGCGGTTCGCCGGGTTAACGATCAGAATTCGTTTGTTGATCCAAAACTGCCGACCGTTGGGTTCAAACCCCCACCGCATACCACAGAAATAGTCGTCGGGGGCATTGAGGTCACGGATCCGCTCACAGGTGAGGGCAGTGGTGGCGTCCGCGGCTTGACCGGTGTCGCCAGAGCCGCCAAACCAGGAAACCTTGCCACGCACAAATTCCAGGCCCTCAAACTGCATCAGGGTGCCCAGGGTTTCCTGCCCTGCCCCAACGGGGTTGGTGATGGCATTGTAGGGAATGGTGGAGCCGTTTTCTTCGATGCCGCCGTAGCGATCGCGCCAGGGATCAGTCCCGCTGCCGCTGGTGAAGCTGCCAAAGGTAACCACCATTTGCCGGGGGGCGTCATTGGCCCGCAGCCAGGTAATTGGCACATCGAGGACGTAGGTATCGGCGTCAATTTTTTTGACATCGGTCTGGTCGCGAACGGTGGGGCCGCTCATCAGATAAAGCGCTTCGGCGGATAGTCTGAGCCAGGACATAGTTTCTTGAGGAGGTGGTTTGCTCTAGGGGCAGTGGGTTAGCGATCGCGGGCGAGGCGATCGCGCACATCTTGACGCAGTCGGGGCAGTTGGCTGAACAGCCACTGGCCAGGGCACTCCGTGGCCGAGAACTCCCGATGTCCGCGAATATTGTTGGGGTCGATATTACAAGATTTGCAGATGGCGGCGCACAAATCTACCAGGCTATTCCACTGCTGGGGCAGCATCTGAAAGGTAGAGAAGTTGCCCTCATTTTCAATGCCAGGGGATTCATTCCCTCCCGGTAACTTGCCTGGGGTGGAGCGAGCATGGGCCGACCGGACGCTGTTTCCTCGAATCACGGCAGCCAGGGACCCGTGACGACCCTCCAGCAAAAAGCCCCCCGTAGTGTTCAAAAAGTTGTGCCCGGAGTCATGCCAACCATTGATGTCGATGTGCACCCGCTGGAAGGTGCGGGCTAACTGCTCACCACCCGCCTGGGTGCGGCGGGAATCATCGTTGGGAGGGTTGGGGTTGGTTTTGTGGGCCGTGTGGTGAATGACGATGTACTGGGGATTAGTCTGCGGCTGAACGCTGCGGGGGCGTGCCCCCCACTGCTGAGTGGTGATCACCCGGTTGTAGGTATCTAAAACCGATTGGCCGGTAGCCGGTTCAGGTTCAGCGTGGTTTTCATCCACCTCGATCGCCATGCGGCGGGGCGCATTCGTGTCCTGAAACCAGTGCAGTGGCATCTCTAGTTTGTACTCGTTCTTTTCGAGGTTGTGAACGTCAAGGTCAACCTTCTCAAGATACCTGGAGCCACCCCGCTCCATGAGATACAAGGCTTTGCGAGTCATCTTGAGCCACGTCATTGGGTCTATCCTCTGGCTAGGGCGATCGCGCTAAGTACTTAAGCCAATATCATAAACCTTCATGTTCCCGACCGATCCGATTCCCATCCAGTGAGATTTCTGGCTAATCTATCCAGGCTTTCAGCTTTTGCCTTCTAAAATTTCCAGCACGCCCTCGTCCCCGTCCAGGGAGGCCGTAATGCCCACGGGCAATGCGGCGTTATCTCCATCGTGGCCAAACGGCAGGTCGCTGACGATGGGAATGCCCAGGTCGGTGAGGCGATCGCGCAACACTTCGGCCACCGTAAAGCTGGGAATATGTGCGGGCGGATCACAGCGGCTGAAGCGCCCCAGCGCAATCCCCTTAACCTGGGGCAAAATTCCCACCATGCGCCACTGGGTAAGCAGCCGGTCAATGCGGTAGGGAGCCTCGCCCACGTCCTCGAAGGCCAGAATCGCGTCGGTCAAATCGGGCTGGTGGGGCGTACCCAGCAAATGGGTGGCCACCGTCAGGTTAGCGGGAAATAGCCGTCCCTGCACCTGCCCGCCCCCCCAACCTGTGCCCTTGAGCGGCGGCAGCGGGCGACCTTCTACCCAGTCAAACAGGCGCTGAGTTGACCAGTCGGGTTCCGTCGCCAGGGTAGTGAGCAACGGGGCATGGACGCCAGAAATTCCCTGGCGGCTGAGGCTCCACAGCAGGCTGGTGATATCGGAAAAGCCAATCAGCCACCTGGGGGAGGCGATCGCCCACGACCAGTCTTCCAACAGCCGTGCGCCGCCATATCCCCCCCGCGCACAGAGGATGCCCCGGCAGTCGGGATTTTGAAGTGCCGCCATGAGCTGCTGGCGGCGATGGGTCTCATCCCCAGCCAGATAGCCCCACCGCTGGTCGTAGCCAGGGGAGAGTTCGATTTGGTAACCGCGCGATCGCCAGATTTCCACGCCCTGGTGGAAAGCATCTAGCTCCCGCAGTGCGCCACTGGGGGCGATTACTGTCAGTAAATCACCGGGCTTGAGGGCGGGCGGAATAGTGCAGGCAGGGTGCGGCAATCGTTGCTCCTCCGTAGATTCCCCTTCTTCGCGAAAGATTCACGTCGAATTTATGCGTCCTTTAAGGGGTTCTCGTTACCTTATAAATAGGTCAACGGTTAGACAAGTTCAACCACCCTATACAGAAAGCTATATATCCTACTCGCCCACCTTATTCGGGCTGTGCTATCTCCAACATTGCTTGAATCCTCCTTGGTATCTTGACAGCGTATCTCTCCCGGCCTCGGCTGGGATTTTTTCTTTGGCGCTTCAAGCCGCGATCTAAGCATCTGCACTTGAAGTGGCTCTGGCTATGGAAAAAGGCTGAGATACTTGTAAGAGCGCCCAAATCCTGGATGATCTAGAGACCTGCGATGACAAACGCCAGGATGGACGTAGAAATGGCCGCTTTAAGCAGCAATAGGTAGAGCGGTTTCATGGCAATTCAGCTTTGTTGCTGCCTCGCTTTTGGTAAATGAGTTAACGGTAGGAAAACCTACACCAACGATCAACACAAACAATCAAATCACCACATCCAACGATAAATGGGTTAGGCAGGTTTACCCTCCCCCTAATGGCTCACTAATAGTTCACCTCATCGAGTCAAACAAAATTTCCCATTCGACTATAGAGCTGATTTCCCAAATTGGAGATCGATTAAAAAAAAGTTCATAAATTCTCTAAGTAGAACTGCATTGAAAAACGAAGGTTAGAAAACTGGGGGAGCGCTCCCCCAGTTTTCTAACCTGAATTTAATTGTGCTGACCTACTTAGAAATTAATTAAATTGCGCAAATTCCGCATAGCCCTGGGTGTGGCGGCAAAACTCTTCCCTTAGCCAGATCGGCCACTCACCTTAGCCTTGTAGCCCAGGTCAGTCAGCACGGCCAGGGCTTTGCTCGCGTGGTCGCCCTGAATTTCGATGGCATTGTCTTTCACCGTTCCCCCTGCGCCACATTGGGTCTTGAGGGTTTTCAGGACGGTAGTGAGTTTTTCTGCGCTGGACTGAAACCCAGAGATGACAGTGACGGTCTTG
The DNA here is from genome assembly GCA_035285585.1 of Synechococcales cyanobacterium. GTDB lineage: Bacteria > Cyanobacteriota > Cyanobacteriia > CAKZMO01 > CAKZMO01 > JAYKGU01. The sequence continues at coordinate 23,746 of JAYKGU010000140.1, read as the reverse complement.
CCTTTGCGGCCCTTGCGAGTCGCTTCGATTTTGAGCTGCTGCTGGTTGGGGGGCAAATCGGGCACGGCCCGCTCAAAGGCAGCTCCGGTTGAGCCGGTGGAGCCAAACTCAGAGTAGACGAGGCGATCGCCTTTGCCACCCTGCCCCGATGCCTGATCCTTACGTTTTGCTGCTGCCATTAGGGATATTTTTCTCAAACTCTTTTCAGAATTTTTTTGGAATTTCGTCGGGAACTCCGCTGGGAACTTCGCGGAGACTGTGGCGCTGCTCAATTTACTTTTGAATGTTTCTGGATGTCTCTAATATAATGAAAATCAACAGTAACCTATTTATTCTAGTACCCTCCCTGTGACACGTACCCCGCTCTCTCCCGACGCGATCGCCACTCCATCAGCTCCAACCTCAGCCCAGCGCCCTGATGCACTAGGCCGGTTTGGCCAGTTTGGCGGCAAATATGTTCCTGAAACCTTGATGCCTGCCCTCAGTGAGCTGGAGGCGGCATTCTACCAGTATCGCGACGACGCCGACTTCCAACAGGAGCTGCAAAGCTTGCTGCGGGACTACGTCGGGCGGCCCAGTCCCCTCTACTTTGCCGAACGGTTAACCCAGCGCTTCACCCATCCTGATGGCTCTGGCCCGCAGATTTACCTGAAGCGAGAAGATATTAACCATACAGGTGCCCATAAGATTAATAACGCCCTGGGGCAGGTGCTGCTGGCCAAGCGCATGGGCAAGCAGCGCATCATTGCGGAAACGGGAGCGGGACAGCACGGTGTCGCCACCGCCACGGTCTGCGCTCGCTTTGGGCTGGATTGCGTCATTTACATGGGCGTCCACGACATGGAGCGCCAGTCCCTCAACGTGTTTCGCATGCGGCTGATGGGGGCAGAGGTGCGTCCCGTGGAAGCGGGCACCGGCACCCTGAAGGACGCCACCTCCGAAGCCATCCGCGACTGGGTGACCAACGTGGAAAATACCCACTACATCCTGGGATCCGTTGCTGGGCCTCACCCCTACCCCATGATGGTGCGCGACTTCCATGCCGTCATCGGCCAGGAAACCCGGCAGCAGTGCCAGGAAAAGTGGGGCGGCCTGCCCGACATTCTGCTGGCCTGCGTCGGCGGCGGCTCCAACGCCATGGGGCTGTTTCATGAATTTGTGGACGAGCCTTCGGTACGGCTGATTGGCGTCGAAGCCGCTGGGGAAGGGGTGGATTCTGAAAAGCACGCCGCCACCCTCACCCGTGGGCGCATCGGTGTCCTCCACGGGGCCATGAGCTACCTGCTGCAAGACCAGGACGGCCAGGTGATCGAAGCCCACTCCATCAGCGCTGGCCTGGACTATCCCGGTGTGGGGCCAGAGCACAGCTACCTCATGGGCAGCGGTCGGGCCGAGTACTACAGCGTCACCGACCGGGAAGCAGTGGACGCCTTCCAGTGGGTGTCCCGCCTGGAGGGCATCATTCCCGCCCTGGAAACCGCCCACGCCTTCGCCTACCTGGACACCCTCTGCCCCCAGCTCACGGGCAGCCCTCGCATCGTAATTAACTGTTCCGGGCGGGGGGATAAGGATGTGCAGACCGTAGCGAAGTATCTGGAGCAGAATTCGCAGCATTAATATCCGCAGATGACGCAGATTACACAGATTACAGATTTGCTATCTGCGTTCATCTGCGCAATCTGCGGATAAATTTATCAGTGGCTTTGGAGTACTTTGCCTCTCTAGGTAAAAACGCCGCACCCAAGCTCCATCGGACGATTTAGGCTTGAGGTGCCATCCTATTCCCTTCCTGCTATGAACCGTCCGCTTCGGGTTTTGCAGATTGTGCCCTCGGTGTCGCTGGTTTATGGCGGCCCCAGCCAGATGGTGCTGGGCCTGTCGAAGGCGCTGGCGACCCAGGGCGTCGAGGTCACCATCCTCACCACTGACGCCAATGGGGATGCGGGACAGCCGCCCCTGGCGGTGCCGCTGAACTGTCCCGTTGCCCAGGACGGCTACCAGATCTGGTACTTCCGCTGCGCCCCGTTTCGGCGCTACAAGTTCTCAGCAGGATTATTGAGCTGGCTTTTGCGCCACGCCCACGAGTTTGACCTGGCCCACATCCATGCGCTGTTTTCGCCCGTGAGCAGTTTGGCAGCGGCGATCGCCCGCACCCGTCACCTCCCCTACATCCTGCGCCCCCTGGGCACCCTCGACCCCCTGGATCTGCAAAAGAAACGCCTCGCCAAGCAGCTCTATGCCGCCCTATTGGAGCGTGCCAACCTCGCTGGAGCCGCCGCCCTCCACTTCACCAGCGCCCAGGAAGCCCAGACCTCCCACCGCTTCGGCATCCCCACCCAAGACTGGATCCTCCCCCTCGGCGTCGAACCTCACCCACCCACTCACCTACCCATCCCCCCATCCCCTCACCCACCCACCCTCCTCTTCCTCTCCCGCATCGCGCCCAAAAAAGGACTTGACCTCCTCATCCCTGCCCTGGAAAAGCTTACAGAAGAAGGTCTGGAGTTTCGCTTCATACTCGCCGGGTCAAATCCCCAGGAGCCAGAGTATGAGCAGCAGGTGGGCGATCGCCTCCAGTCCTCTCCCCTGGCCTCCCGCACCACCATCACCGGCTTCGTCACCGGAGAGGCCAAGCAGGCCCTGCTGCACCAGGCCGACCTGTTTGTGCTACCGTCCTACTACGAGAACTTTGGCATTGCGGTGGCGGAGGCGCTGGCGGCGGGCATTCCGGTGGTAATTTCCGACCAGGTTCATATCTGGCAGGAAGTGGAGCAGGCGGAGGCGGGCTGGGTGGTGCCCTGTGAGGTGGGGGCGCTGGCGGCAGGACTGCGGCAGGCGTTGCAAAATGGGGACGAACGGGGGCGGCGGGGGCAAAATGCCCGCTATCTGGCCCAGACCCGGTATGGCTGGAGGGCGATCGCCCAAACCCTGATTGCCCACTACCAAACCCTTTTGCCCCAATCTCCCTCCGAGGACGGTCGCCCCTGACTGGAAATTCCCGTCAGGATCGAATAGACTAGCTCCCATTGCCGATAACCCGATGCTCCAGCTGAGCCGTTGGTGAATCGGGTCACATCGCTTTATGGTGCAACGCTCCCCAGTATTCATGGCAAACCAACAGATCGACCTGTTCAACATTGCGGACGACCCGATTCCCGCTGACTTCAATCCCGACCTGATTCCCACCAGCGCCAGCGTGCCCGTGCCGCCAGGAACCTACGACGACCTGGGGCTGATGAGCACCCACTGCAACCAGTGCCATCGCTGCGATCTGGGGGCAACCCGCACCCATGCCGTAGTTGGGCGGGGCAATCCCCAGGCCGATATCATGATCGTCGGTGAGGGGCCGGGGCAGAATGAGGACGAAACCGGGTTACCCTTCGTCGGAAAGGCGGGACAGCTTCTGGAGAAAATCCTGGACTCGGTGCGCCTCAGCAGCGAAGCGGACGTATACATCTGCAATATCGTCAAGTGCCGCCCCCCCGGCAACCGCGCCCCCACCACCCAGGAGATGGACGCCTGCCGCCCCTACCTGCTGGAGCAAATTCGCGTCGTCGACCCCAAGCTGATTTTGCTGACGGGAGCCTCAGCGGTGAAGGGGCTGACTGGGGACAAGCGGGGCATCACCAAAATTCGCGGCCAGTGGATCGAGTGGAATGGTCGCCTCTGTATGCCCATTTTCCACCCGGCCTATCTGCTGCGCAACCAGTCGCGGGACAAGGGTAGCCCCAAGTGGCTGATGTGGCAGGATATCCAGACGGTGCGAGCCAAATATGACGAGATTCGCGGGAATGGACAGTCCGGCTAGGGAATGGCGGAACGTCCAGACCAGGACATGAACCCAGTGCCGGAAATTATCCTCATCGCAGCGCTGGCGGAGGGGAATCGGGTGATTGGCGATCGCGGTCAAATTCCCTGGCACCTCCCCGCCGACCTGAAGCGATTTCGCCAGCTCACCACGGGCCATCCCGTGATTATGGGACGCCACACCTGGGAGCAGAGCCTGAATCGCCGCGTGCTGCCCCAGCGCTGGAATGTGGTGGTGTCCTCGACGCTAAGCGCTTCGGATTGTCCTGATTTATCCAGCCAAACGGGGGGAGATTCACAGACTCGCTGGGATCTGGTGCGATCGCTCCCTGCCGCCTTCGTCTTAGTACAGCACGAACCTCAGATCTATATCATCGGTGGGGCATCGATTTATGAACAGACCTTCCATTTGGCTCACCGTTTGGAGCTGACGATCGTAGAAGGACACTACGAGGGGGATGCGGTTTTCCCCGATTACCGACCCCTGATTGGGCAACGGTTTCAGCAGGTGGGGTGCGATCGCCATCCCGGACTTCGCTTTGAAACCTATCGCCTCCACCCCACGGCTATTTGCATCTAGAACCCATGTACCGTAGGCTAGGCACAGTATGACCGCAGCGAGTAAGCCTATGGCCATCATTTCTTCACGGCAGCCTGCGCCTGACCCAGATTCCTCCCAGCCTGCTGAGTCGTTCCCGGTGTCCCAAACGCCGCTCCAGACCCCTGCCACCGAGACCTCCCTGGTGCGTCCCGACGCGACGCCCGACGATCGCGGCAAGCAGGACGAGAGCCTGCGTCCCCAGCGCCTGGCAGACTACATCGGGCAGAAAGCGCTGAAAGAGGTGTTGAGCATCGCCATCCAGGCCGCCCAGGCTCGTCAGGAGCCGCTGGACCACCTGCTGCTCTACGGTCCGCCGGGACTGGGCAAAACCACCATGTCTCTGGTGCTGGCGGCGGAGATGGGGGTGACCTGCAAAATCACCACCGCCCCAGCCCTGGAGCGGCCCCGCGACATCGTCGGGCTGCTGATTAACTTAAAGCCGGGAGATATTCTATTTATAGATGAGATTCATCGCCTGCCGCGGGTGACGGAAGAAATTCTCTATCCGGCGATGGAAGATTCGCGCATCGACATTACCATTGGCAAGGGGCAGAGTGCTCGTACCCGCAGCATTCCCCTGAATCGGTTTACCCTGGTGGGGGCGACGACGCGGGTGGGGGCGCTGACGTCGCCGCTGCGCGATCGCTTCGGACTAATCCAGCGCCTGCGGTTTTACGAAATCGATGAACTCACCCCCATCGTCCTGCGCACGGCAGCCATTCTTAACACGCCGATTACCCCCGAGGGAGCCGCCGAAATCGCCCGCCGCGCCCGAGGGACCCCCCGGATCGCCAATCGGCTGCTGCGCCGGGTGCGGGACTACGTGGAGGTAAAGGCATCGGGGGAAATTACCGAGGCGATCGCCGCTGATGCCCTGGAGCTGTTTAATGTCGATCCGGTGGGGCTGGACTGGACCGACCGGCGCATGCTGACCGTGATGATTGAAAATTTCGGCGGTGGGCCAGTGGGGCTGGATACCCTGGCCGCTTCTACCGGGGAGGACGCCCAGACCATTGAGGAAGTCTACGAGCCGTACCTGCTCCAGATTGGCTACCTTCAGCGCACCCCCAGGGGACGTGTGGCCGCCCCCGCTGCCTGGCGGCATTTGGGGTATCAACCACCAGAAAGCCAGCTCTCCCTTCTGACGGAGAACGGGTAGTTTTTAATTTCTAAAATATTTCTTTACAATGTATGTGGCGAATCTCAGAAATGGGATATTCCACTTCATGACCGCTTCAGATTTAAGTCGTTTAGGATTCGGTATCTCTCATGGGGACTGCGCTCATTGCCCTGGTGCTGACAGTGATTCTCTGGCTCGGATCGGCTCTCTCTCAGGGGCTGACGGTTTTGACCGCTCCCGGTGCCCTGGCCCAGCCCTACAACTTTGAGGATGTGGAGCATTTTGAGTCGCTGAAATCCCAGGCGTTTGCCGCCACCAATACCGGAGACTTTGCCACCGCCGAAACCTATTGGACTCAGCTGCTGGACGAGTTTCCCGACACAGCGGCCCTCTGGAGCAACCGGGGCAACGCCCGTGTGAGTCAGAACAAATTAGAGGAAGCGATCGCCGACTATAACCGCGCCATTGAGCTAGACCCTACAGCCCCCGATCCCTACCTGAACCGGGGTACGGCCCTGGAAGGGCTGGAGCGGTGGGACGAGGCGATCGCTGACTACAACCGGGTGCTGGAGCTAGATCCCAACGATCCCGCAGCCTACAACAATCGGGGCAACGCCGAAGCTGGACAGCAGCAGTGGCAGGCTGCTATCCAGGATTACCGACATGCTGCGGACCTGGCTCCTGACTATGCCTTTGCCCGCGCCAACTATGCCCTGGTGCTTTATCAAGTAGGCAATACCAAAGAAGCCCTGCGCGAAATGCGGAATCTGGTACGCCGCTATCCCCAATTTGCTGACATGCGAGCGGCTCTCACTGCGGCTCTTTGGGTCAATGGACAGCGTGGGGAAGCCGAAAGCAACTGGTACGCTGTCATCGGGCTGGATACTCGTTACAAAAACCTGGATTGGGTGGCCCACGTCAGACGCTGGCCCCCAGAAATGGTTGAAGCCCTTGGAAGTTTCTTGAACCTCCAGGACTAAATTCAAAAATCAGATTACCTGTTCTAGCAAAAAGCGCGGAGATTTCTGCAGAAATTTCCGCCAGATTGTTCTAAATATCGTCAGACTTGCTGGCGAAGCGATCGAGCAGCTTATCCCGTTCGCCCAATACCTGGCTCTTGACTGCCCCAAAATCATTCGCTAGCTCAGAGCGGGTTGAGGCTTTTAGCAAATAGCGGAAGACAAACCAGATGACGTAGCCAATGCCAATGAGTTCGAGGGATGGAGCCAACAGGGGAACGTCATTGATCGCCCCCAGGATGGCCAGCGCAATCTTACCGAACAGGACGATTGCCAGAATCAAACCGATGGTCAGAAGAGGGCGGCGATATTCATTGAAGAACTCGCCTACATAAGCAGGCAGTTCAGATAGAAATCTGGAGGTTTGCTCTCCCAGTTTTTGCCACTGCTCTTTAGATTGCGTAGCTGAGACACCCTCGATGGCGCTGGTGCGCTGACCTTCAACCTCAACCTGCACCGTATCGGCATCGACATTGGGCATCATGGGGCCTTGCTTTTCTTCGGGTTCCATAATCACACCTTAAATCTGTTTGAATAACACCGATTGAATCGCTCTCCAGCCAGCCACCCAGCCACAAGGGCAAGAGGGTTTTGGTGGCAGGGACAGCGTTTTCAAACATACTAGACACTAAAGCACCGCTACCGGAAATGCAAGCCCTTCTTGCGGTAGAGTTCAGCCTATTAGGGCTGATTTTACAGAGATGGGGTTTGGTAGTCTGTCAAGGCTGATTCTGCGGAAAAAATCTGCGAAAAAATTTCGCAAAATTTTCCCTGCAAAGTAAAAGCTGACAAAGCGCTAGGGGATGCGGTCTACTTAAACGATGACTCACAATGGGGTTGGCCCAATCACTCACCGCCTATGTTCGATAAAGCTGCTGCGCGATCGCCCCACTCCACCGCACCATATGATACCGATGACGAGGAATCGTCCTACATGGATGACTATTTTTTCGATGAACCGGGAACCATTCCCGGAACGCTTAACATTCCCCCACATGCACCGTTCCCTAAAATCACCCTCATTGACTACGATACGGAGAAGGCCAGCCGCAATGCCATCAACACGCCAGAGGAATGCATTGCCTATCTTGATACCACCTCCGTTTCCTGGGTAGATGTGGGCGGACTGGGGAGTGAAGATGTGTTGAAGCGGCTGGGGCGAATTTTTAAGCTCCATCCCCTCCTTTTGGAAGATGTGGTAAACGTCCCCCAGCGCCCTAAGGTAGAGGAATACGAAAACCAGCTTTTAATCGTGATGCGCATGGTGACGCCAACGGCGGATGAGCGGGGGTTTGTCAGCGAACAGGTCAGCTTAATTTTGGGGCAACATTATCTGCTGACGGTACAGGAGGAACCAGACACCGATACGTTCAACCCAACGCGCGATCGCATCCGCTTTAACCGGGGTGAAATTCGCAGGCGCGGAGCTGACTACCTGGCTTACGCCCTCCTGGACACGATTATCGATGGCTTCTTCCCGGTGCTGGAAGACTATGGTGAGCGATTGGAGGAACTGGAAGACCAGGTGATCCTTAGCCCCAACCGTCAGATGGTGGAAGAAATCTACGCCCTCAGGCGGGAGCTGCTCGCCCTGCGGCGGGCTATCTGGCCCCAGCGCGACGCTATTAATACCCTGATCCGGGACGGCAGTAACCTGATTTCCCCGGACGTACGGATTTACCTGCGGGATTGCTACGATCACGCTGCCCAGGTGATGGAGATGGTGGAATCCTACCGGGAGCTGGCCACCAACCTGATGGATGTGTATCTTTCATCGGTAAGCAACCGCATGAACGAAATCATGAAGCTGCTCACCGTGGTTTCCGGAATATTCATTCCCCTCACGTTTATCACCAGCCTCTACGGCATGAATTTCAATACCGAGGAATCACCCTGGAATATGCCAGAGCTGAACTGGTATTGGGGATACCCGGCTGCACTGCTCGTCATGGGGGCGATCGCCCTCGGTCTGGTGCTCTTTTTCTGGCGGCGGGGCTGGTTTGAGGACTTTTCCACCATCCGCGATGATTCGCTAAAAAAGCATTAACCGTGGCGGCTGATGCAAGGATGAGGGGCGGGGCGATCGCCTAACGACCTGCCGCCTCAGCCAGGGTGCCATGAACCTTCTGTCCCCAGGTATCCCAGTTCAGCCGGGTATCATACTCGGCGCGAGCCGACTCCACCAGTTGCCGATAGCGGTCTTTATCGCTAAAGCTCTGGGCGATCGCATCGGCATAGTCGCTGGGGGGCGCAGTGCGAGACAGCATAAAGCCATTCTGGCCATTGCGCATAATGCTGGGCAGGCCGCCTACGTCGGTTGAAATAATGGGTAACCCGAAGGCATTTGCTTCGCAGGTAACGATGGGGGAGCAATCGGCCTGGGTAGGAAAGACAAAGAAGTTAGCGCCCAAGAAGAGATTGCAAAGCTGCTGGCGCTCCTGGGGAATATCCTTATTCAGGAAGGCGATGGTGGTTAGCTTGGGATGCTGAATGTGGGACGGGACAACGCAACCAATCATGCATAGCTCGGCATCTACGCCCTTCTCCAACAGCGCCAGCAAAATCTGAAAGGCAATTTCGCCACCCTTACGCTGCCAGTCTTTGCCAATGAACAGCAGCTTGCAGGTGGGATTCTGGCAGCGGGCGTAGATGGCGTCTGCAGGGGGAATGTCCTCCAGGTTTGCGCCGTAGTCCACCACCACAAGCTTTCCCGGATCTGCGCCGTAGTCAGCGATCGCTGAACGAACCGACCAGTCAGATGAGTAAACGATGCGCTTTGCACGGGCGATCGCCTCAAATTCCAGCTTGTCGTAGGCATCAAACTGGTGCTGGGGTAGGTTTAGTTTGTATTCAATAGACCGCTGCTTTAAAGTGGCATCGGATGAATAAACGATAGGCACTTGTGTCTCTAAAAAAGCCATCTCGGCTGAGGCAATGGGAGCAAAAATCACGTCGCATCCCTGGCGCTGAATTTGCTTTTGGACTAAAGCCGTAAACCGCTTCGCTTCCGATTCAAAATTTTCGTGCCGGACTTTTAGCGGATCGTTTTTCTGCAGCCCCAGGCGTCTGAGAATTTTCTGGAGAAAAATTCGTTTGCTGGGCCAGCCTAGATTAACCAGGGTCAGATCCTGGCGGTCCAGGGCACGATACATCGAGAATAGCGTTCCCGAAAAAGCATGGCGATCTAGGTAGTTATGAGAAGATAAAAAGCCAACCTTTAAGTGTGTCATAGTTAAATAACCTCAATATGTAAGAGAAATAAGACTTACGTAGTTTGGTGGTTTTGTGGGCACTGCGCGTCCGTAAAACCACCTGGAATATCAGGACGCTGCACACAGGGCGTACGTCCTCAGGAGAATAGTCATTTATTTATGGCTATCCGTTCAGCAAAGCCGGTGGAAGCCGTATTTCGTGAAAGGAAAATATTAAACCCAGGCAAGGTGAGAGCGTTTGACAAATCGCCAAACGCTTCACTTAACGACATCTTTACTTCATGGAAGGTGAGACCTGGTGAATAGTGATAACCTTCAGAATCCGTAACAACTTTAGGGTGATCAGCAACAGGTTTCAGTTAGGTATTGACATAAACCTGCTGGTAGTAAGACTGATATTCCTCAGACAGCAGCGGCTGCCACCAGTCCCGATTAGCCAGATACCACTGAATGGTTTGGCGTAGCCCTTCGTCTACCGTAACCTGAGGTGTCCATCCCAGCTCCGATTGAATCTTTGTGGCATTGATGGCGTAGCGGCGATCATGTCCTGGGCGGTCTTTGACAAAAGTAATCAAATCCTGGGCCGGACGCACGGGAAGATCGGGAGCCAACTCATTCATCAGGTCACAAATTTTGTGAACCAGATCGATATTTTTCACCTCGTTGTTGCCGCCCACGTTGTAGGTTTCTCCCGGAGCACCTTTGTGAATCACCGTATCCAGCGCTCGGCAGTGGTCGCGCACATACAGCCAGTCGCGGATGTTCTGACCATCACCATAGACCGGCAGTGACTTGCCGATCAGAATGTTGATGCACATCAGGGGAATCAGCTTCTCTGGGAAGTGGTAGGGGCCGTAGTTGTTTGAGCAATTGGTGATCAGGGTAGGTAAACCGTAGGTGTGGTAGTAAGCCCGCACCAGATGGTCGCTGCCTGCTTTGGACGCTGAGTAGGGGCTGTTGGGGGCGTAGGGGGTTGTCTCCGTAAACGCTGGATCATCAGGCCCCAGGCTGCCGTAAACTTCATCCGTAGAGACATGGAGGAAACGGTAGTGGTCAGGCTGCTCAGCGGTCATCCAGTGCTGGCGGAATGCCTGGAGCAGAGTAAAGGTGCCGACGACATTGGTACGTACGAAGGCGTCTGGTCCTAAAATCGAGCGATCCACGTGGGACTCGGCGGCAAAGTGGGCCACTGTATCGATCGCCTCTTCCTGCAACAGCCGATCGACCAGCTCGCGATCGCAAATATCTCCCTCTACAAATCGCAGGTTCGCCCGGCCTTCCAGGGTTGCCAGATTGCTACGATTTCCAGCATAGGTGAGGGCATCGAGCACAATGACGCGATCGCCAGGATAGGTTTCGCACCAATGGTGAACAAAGTTTGAGCCAATAAACCCAGCCCCGCCGGTAATCAAAATGGTGCGCGGCTTTCCAGGCTGGGCTTCAATTTGAAAACGAGTCATGTAATTTCTACTCCAACTTCACGCCAACTTCGGCCAGGACTTCGGCAGATTTGACTTTTGGTACTAATCACTTGGGTGTGAACCCGGTAAGAGCGTCTGGCCAAACGCCCCTACCGAGGCTGTTAAGGCGGCAAAACGCATCAGGTCAGTTCAATCTGACAGTCGTCACCCACCATAAATCTCAGGGCTTTGGGCCGCATCAGCGCCGCCTTCACATTGGCCCGCTGACCAATCAGGCTGTCCACAATCCGGTGATGAATGTCGGCAATGCGAGCGCCTTGCAGGATCACACTGTGCTCCAAATCAGCATGGATGAGGGTCACACTGTCAGCGATGCTGCTGTAGGGGCCGATGAAGCAGTTTTCCAGGTGGCAGTTTTCGCCGATGGTAACGGGGCCGCGAATGGTGCAGTTGATGATTTTTGAACCCTGGCCAACGCGCACCCGACCAATCACCTGGCTCTGGTCGTCTACCTCGCCGTTGACTTCAGATTTGAGGCAGGTGTCCAGGATGATGCGGTTGGCTTCCAGCAGGTCATCCTTCTTCCCGGTGTCAAGCCACCAGCCCTCTAGCTGGAGGGCTTCGACGGGCCTCTGGTGCTCAATCAGGTGCTGGATGGCGTCAGTGATTTCCAGCTCCCCACGGGCGGAAGGCTGAATTTGGGCGATCGCCCCGTGCACTTCATTAGAGAACAGATAAACCCCCACCAGAGCCAGGTTGGAGGGAGGTACCTTGGGCTTCTCTACCAGGCGGAGAATGCGGCCATTTTCGTCCACCTCAGCCACCCCAAAGGCCGTGGGATTAGGCACCGCCCGCAGCAGGGTGAGGGCATCCAGGTGCCGTTCCTTGAAGTGTTCGCAGAAGGAGCGCAAATCACCCTCAATCAGGTTGTCGCCCAGGTACATAACAAAGGGCGCATCTCCCAAAAAGGGCTGGGCTACTTTTACTGCATGGGCGAGGCCAGCGGGTTCTTCCTGGAGGATGTAGGTGATTTGTGCGCCGAAGCGATCGCCATTGCCCGTCTTGGTTTTGACTTCTTCCCCCGTTTCTGGGCTGATGATGATGCCAATGTCGGTAATGCCAGCCGCAACAATCGATTCAATGCCGTACCAGAGAATTGGCTTATTGGCTACGGGCACCAACTGTTTGGCTCCCGTGTAGGTGAGGGGGCGAAGCCGGGTTCCCCGGCCACCGGAAAGAATAAGAGCTTTCATAATTAGTCCTCTCGGTAAGTTAAATAGCGCTATGGATTAATCTGCCTGCACGAACTCGTTCAGCATGGTTCTCAAACTTTGCCGCCAGTGGGGGGCGGGTTGGCCGATGACCGCTGCAATTTTTTTCCCGGACAGCACCGAATAGGCCGGACGGCGGGCGGGGGTTGGATACTCTGCCGTAGTAATAGGCAGAACTCGCTCTACCTTGAGCATCTGGTGGAGCTGGCGGGCTTCCTCGAAGATGGCGATCGCGAAGTCATACCAACTGGCGACACCGCTATTGGTAAAGTGATAGACGCCATAGGCAGGCGCTTGTTTCTGAGACCAGTGGGTTAGAAGTTGGGTAGTGGCGTCAGCGATGTCCTTAGTCCAGGTGGGGCTGCCCACCTGATCGGTGACCACCCGCAGCTCTTCCCGTTCGCCCCCCAGCCGAAGCATGGTTTTAACAAAATTTCCCTTGCCCCGACTACCGTAAACCCACGCAGTGCGGATGATGAAATGGCGATCGCAGGTTTGCCGGATGCCGTCTTCACCCAGCAGCTTGGATTCGGCGTAGGCTCCGCAGGGATTGGGGGAGTCGTCTTCCAGGTAAGGCGTGTTTTTCCGCCCATCAAAGACATAGTCGGTGGAGAAATGGACCAGGCAGGCTCCGGTTTTCTGGACTTCTTCGGCCATCACAGTGGGGGCGATGGCGTTAATCGCCTTTGCCAGGTCAACCTCCGACTCGGCCTTATCCACCGCTGTGTAGGCAGCGGCGTTGACCACGATATGGGGGGCCGTTTCGGCGATCAGGCTCCGGAGCTGGGGCAAATCGGTCAGGTCAAGCTGCGATCGCCCCACGGCAACCACATCTCCCAACGCTGGCAGTGTCATTTGCAGCTCTTGCCCCAGCTGGCCCTGGGAGCCAATTAGCAAAATGCGGGTCATGGGTACACCTCGGCGGTCTTCAAAAACTGGCCGTTTGCATCTTTTGCCGACAGAATCGGCTCACCGTCTGCCAGGGGCCAGCTAATGCCCAATTCGGGGTCATCCCAGCGGAGCGATCGCTCGTATTCAGGGGCATAGAAGTCAGTTGTTTTGTATAGAACTTCTGCCACCTCAGAAATAACCAGAAACCCGTGGGCAAATCCAGCTGGAACCCAGAGCTGGTGCTTATCTTCGGCGGTGAGGGTGTAACCTACCCACTGCCCAAAGGTGGGCGAACCTTTCCGAATATCAACCGCCACATCGTAAATCGCACCGACAACGACGCGGACTAATTTTCCCTGGCTCTGCTGAATTTGATAGTGAAGCCCCCGCAGGACATTTTTCACCGAACGGGAGTGATTATCCTGCACAAAGGACAGGTCAACCCCTGTTTTCTCGGCAAAGGACTTCTCGTTATAGCTCTCGAAGAAAAAACCCCGACTATCGCCAAAAACCTTCGGCTCAATTACCAGCACGTCAGGAATTTCTGTTGGAATAATCTTCACTGAAGCCCCTTCTCTAGATGTATTGAGTTCAACTGCCAATATCGTATTCTTACAACTGCTATGGTTGCCAACTAAATATCAATAAACTTGAGTGAAAACGCTTAAACTTTATCAATAAAAAACACGATGTCCAGATTATCGGCCACCTGTTGGGCTACGCGAATAGTTTGCTCTCTGCTTTACAGGGTCTTTATCGGACGTTTGCAGTAGTTACATTCTTGATGAAGAAGAATGACTGACGCACTGATGAATTCACCACTATCCGTAAATGGCCATTTGCCCCGACCATCCGTTTAAGTAGGTGGTTATAAGTAGACATAGCTATGGTGGGGTGCGCCCCCCACTGGCTTTTATTTATGGCCACGTACTTAACCGGGGGTAAATTTTCTCGGAAATCTCAATCCCTGGCTTCATTAAAGTTAAGCATCTGGACATCAATAAAGTTGACTGGGTGCGCCATTGTTCTGGGGGACGCACCCAGTTCTATAGTCCTACGGGCTAAGGTTTGAGGGTAGATCCCCCGCGACGCGGGGGTTCCACACCTCTGGAGCGTCCTAACACGAAAGCGTAGCGCTCTAATCAAGCAGACAGCACCCGGCACCGAGGCTAGCGCTGATTCCACTGCTGTTCGGCATCGGCGATCGCCTCATCCACCGATTTTTGCCCCAGCATGGCCGCCTGGAGATTCTCGTAGATGATTTTCTGGAGCAGCTTCACATCCGTCATTGCTGGCACCAGCACCTCCGCATCCTGGAGCTGCCCCGCACTCACCAGCCGGGCCTGGTCGCGGGGGGTTGCCCCATCCGGGAGGGTGGTGAAATGGCTGTCGGTGAGGGAATTTTGCGTGGACGGGAGCACATTGGCGGCTTTGGCGAAGGCGAGCTGGTTGTCGGAGTTGGTGACGAACAGGGCAAAGTCCAGGGCCGCTTCGGGCTGGTCGGTGGCCTGGGGAATCACCAAGTTCATAGCTGCGACGTTTTTGGCACCCGTTTCGCCGGTGATCTGCGGTGCAGTTTTGGAGACGGCGGCGATGGAGGGGGCATTTTTGGCGATCGCATCCAGGAAGTGCGGCCCGGTAGAAACCATCGCCGTTTCCCCGGCCTGGTACAGCTCAATGGCCCGCCGATGCCCCTGGGTGAGCACCTCACGGGGCAGGAGTTCCTGCTGGTAGAGATCGACCCAATACTGGAAGGCTTGCTTCCCAGCGGGGGTGTTGAAAGCGGCCTGTCCTTCTGCGTCCACCAGGGTGACCCCCATTTGAATGAGGGATTGCAGCACCTCGGCGGAGTCTTCGGGCACAAAGGTGATGAAGAAGGCATAGGAGCCGGTCTGCTCCTTCACCGCCTTGGCCACGTCCGCCAGCTCGGCATAGGTGGCGGGCGGGGTGCTAACTCCAGCTTCGCTCAAAAGGGTTTCATTGTAGATCACGACATTGGTCGTCAAATACCAGGGGATGCCGAAGCTCTTGCCGTCCAGGGTGCTGGCCTGCCAGACCTTGGGTAGATAGGTCTGCTTCACATCGGCGGTGATGCGATCGTCCAGCACCATCCAGGCATTGCGGCTAGCCAGTTGGGAGGCAAAGTCGGGGTTGAGGTTGACCACATCCGGTGCGGTGCCCGCCGAAACCGCCGTGAGAATTTTGCTCTGCATGTCAGCCCAGGGCACGTCTACCCAGCGGATGGTGGTACCAGGATGGGCGGTTTCGTAGTCGGCAATTAGCGCCTCAAAGTAATCCGTAAATTCTGGCTGGAGCTGCATCGTCCAGAACTCTACCTCCTGGGCTTCTCCACTCGTCCTATTGTCATTGGAGGTGGACGGTGCGGAGCTACAGCTCACCACCCAGCTCGCCACGAAGCCCAGCAGCATCCAGATTCCCAACCGTCTCCATCGCATCTTCATGGCGATCGCTCCTGCCTCAACAGCACATGGTTTTCCTAACTGCTCAATCTATCAGATCCGCCCGCTCCACCAGCCAAATCCTCTCGCCCCCTGGGCCGCTGATCCAACACGCACTGGGCGTCAATCAGCGTCAGCCCTGCCTCCTGTAGCACCGAACACCGCCGGGGAAGGCTGGCCAGGGCGGCGATCGCCCCCTGCTCGACGGGAGCCACCGTTTCGATCACCTCCGGCAGGTACTGGTTAATCCAGATGTCCGCCACATAGCCCGGTGTGTAGGCGTTCCGAGCCAGCACCCAATAGTCGATGTCGTAGGTGCGAATGAACTGCTGAAGTTCCGCCAGGTCGGTGGTGTACTGGGCCCGAATTAGGGCGATCGCCCGCTCCCGAAACTCCTCGTAGTAGCCCACGTGATAGGGAATGGCGTACTCCCGGCCAATCAAAATCGAGCGGCGGGAAAAGGTAGGAATGTTATTCACCTCATCCACCACCGATGCCACCCGGATATCCGCTGGCTGCTCTGCCAAAAAGGCATACATCTGGGGCGCATGGCCCTGCTTATATTTGGTGAGGGGAAAGTCTTTCGCAAAGACCGGGTAGACCAGGAGCAGGGCCGCAATCAGGCCAGCCATGCCCCAGGCCAGCAGCGATCGCCCCTTTCCTCCCAGGGGACTCCAGCGCCAGAGGGCGTCCAGGGCCAGGGTGAGGACGATGGCAGCGGCGATCGCCATGATGAACCGCCAGCTATGATCCAGATACCGACTGGGCAGATGGAGGCGAAACAGCAGCAGGTGGGCCAGCCCCCACATCCCCAGGGAGGCCACCAGCAGCCGCAGCAGCAGGCCGATCTGGGGCGTCACCGACTGGGCTAACGGAAAGCGGCGGGGCGATCGCAACATCACCGGCAGCGCCAGCCCCAGACAGAGGGTGGCCGGTCGCAGGAGACCGACGTGGAAAATGCCGCTGCGATCGCCCACCAGGTAAAACCACCAGGGATTTTCGTTGAAGAAGAAGCTGCGCCCCCCCGGCCAGAACTCCGGCATGGTGCGGGCTTGGGCAGCGGTGACCACCGGGTCAAATTCCGAAGTTGCGAGGGCATAGTAGAGCAGCACCGCGAGAATGACGGCCAGATGGCTGGCGCAAAACCAGTAGTCCCACGCTCGCTGGGAAAGCCGCAGCCGCCCCCCCCGCCACTGCACCAGGCTGAGCAGCAGCATCGCCGCCGCCACCAGCACATACTGCGGATAGAACAAACCCAGCAGCGCCAGGATGACCAGACCAGGGAGGAGCGATCGCCCCACGGAATGCCCCGGCGCTTGCCCCTCCCCATGCGCCCCGTGGCGAGCCAGTACGTAGAGGAAGGCGACAAAGAAGGGGTAAACAAACGACCGGGGGCTGGCGGAGATGACGTCATCCTTCATCCACATGGTTTGGGCCAGCAGCACCGAAGCCGCAAATCCGGCAAACGGCACCGGCAGCAGGGTCATCGTCAGCCCAAAAAAGCAGCCCACGGTCACCAGGCTCAACCCCAGCGGCAGCAGCTTGTTGAATACCAGCGGATCAATCCCCACCACCGCCGCCAGCCGGTAAAGGGTCACATAGCCCACGGGACTCACGGACTGGAAGTAGTCGGCAATGCGGTCGTTGGGAAACAGGCTGGGGTCAAAGAACCGCCGCATCCAGAACACATACTGCCGGGCGTCATCCTGCACGACGTAGGGACTGCTGAAGGCTTCCCGCAGGGCTGCCAGGGCATAGGTGGTGGCGATCGCCAGACTCAGGCTAAACCAGAAAATCACGCGGGGATCAGTCGCAGTCTTGACTGGGGTAGTGAGCCATTTTTGCAGACGGGGAATGAGCATGGGCAGGAAACGAAAATCGCAGAATGGGAGCAGATTTGAGGCAGATGGAGTTAATTGGGAGGGGGGAGTTTATCCGCAGATGACGCAGATGAACGCAGATGAAGAATGGGGGGTATCAATGTAAGCCGGGAAATCCTGGTTGGTAGGGAGCCAGAATCCAGGAGTCAGAATTCAGGAGGGATCTGGCTTCTGGCTCCTGACTTCTGAATTCTATTCCTGGCAAAGCTTCCCGATTTAAGTTGATGCCCATGAGTTTGGTTCAGAATGCGCGGTCATGCCTGAATCTTTCACTCAATCTTTTACTCAACCTTTCACTCAACCCGCCTCCACTGCCTCCATACCTGTCTCCATACAGGTCTAGGATGGGAGCTTGATAGCCTCGTCTCTTTAGAGCGAGGTGGAAAAGCGACTTGGGCACTTTAGTTTCCGTCGTCTCTGATATAATCGTACCATGCCGGTTTTCAAGATTCCGGTTGACCACAAGGCTGAAAGAGCCAGTGGAAGCTGACAAGTTTCGGGCAGAGAAGTCTGCACCGAAAAGCGTTGAGGATGAGTTGCTATGGGGTTGGTTTGCCAACCAAGGCTGGAAGCGGTCTTGATGGAGGCATAGCAACGGTGTCAACAAACTGCGAGCAAGTAAGCGCGTCTGAAAGCAGGCTGGCTCAACCACCCTCAGAGCAGTTCTCCATTAAGCCTAAACCAGTTGGCCAGATAGGGATGATCGCCCGAAAAGCTAACTCAAGTTTGGGAACCCCCCGAATAGAATTCGGGGGAGGCTTCAGCTCCTGCTTATGTCTTATGAGAGAAGTAAGCGTTTCGGCATTTGCTTATGCTACTGAAATTGCATTGCCGCAGGCTTTCACTTTTTACTTAAACGGTGGATTTTATGACCAATCAAGTCTTTCATTTGTTGAAAACGATCGCCAAACGTTTTCTTGTGTCGCTGGTTTGCATTGTTACGCTGTTTGGCCTCACTCAAACAGCCGCATTAGCCGCATCATTTCGTGCCGTTACTATATCCGTTCCGGTGTTAGGCGCAGCAGACACGATGCCGGATGGATCGCTTAGCAAGGAAGCACTCCGCGAAAAGAAAGAGCAACGCCGTGAATGGCAAAGCCGCGTCTCCGGAAGCAGTGAGGTTACTAACGAAAATGCAGACAACGAAACGCTGAGAGAACGATTCAATATCGATGAGATCACCGAAACGATGAAGGATAATTTGAATCTAGACGAAGATGCAGACGCAAAAGCGGCTCAATCCTATCGTCAATCGCGATAAATCCACAAGGTTTGCGGCTGTGGGAATAGTCGCACTTCATGACTGATGCTGAAGCCGGACGTTGCTGATGACGAACCGGCTTTTTGGCAGCGTAGGAATGCGTGACAGGCTAATGGTCAAATCCTGTTGAGGCACTTTGTATTCAATGGCCTGGGTGAGGACATTCAGCGCCACCTTTATCAGCACAATGGTAATCCACTCGCCGGGGCAGCGGTGGTTGGTGTAGTAGTCGCCACCCCCCTGGGGGATGAAGTTGAAGCGGCTTTCATCCCAGTGGCGGAAGCGATCCGGGTCAAAGGTGGTCGGGTTTTCCCAGAGACGGCCATCGCGGTTGGTGCCATACAGATCCAGCAGCACCCGTCGCCCTTCCGGGAAATGGTAGCCCTGCCAGTCAAAATCCTGCCGCACCCGCGCAGCGGCAAACGGGAAGAAGGGGTAGTAGCGGCGCACCTCCTGGACGAACCGCTCCACGTCTCCATCGTCGCCAGATTGGAGGCGATCGCGCCACTCCGGATGGTCATGCAGGGCCAGGGCGGCAAAGGTGATGTAGCGACCCACGGCGACGGTGGGGCGCACCACGTTCAGCAGCTCTACGGCGGCGGTTTCCAGATCCAGCAAGTTACCCTCCAGGTCGCGGTGGTGGGCCACGGTGTAGGTGGCGCTGTCTTCGGGGACTGGGAGCTGGCGATCGCGCACCTTCTGAATCACATCCTTGATCCACGCTTCCGCCCGCTGGCGGCTCCACTGCCCCTGCCAGTGTTTGAGTCCTACCGCCCCAGAGCTATCAATCATAACGGCCAGATCACGGGTGCGCGGCTTCACCTCCGCCTCCGACAGGGGCACCGCCGTCCAGGCGCAGGCCGCCCGACAGAGAATCTCCTGCACCTCCTCAAACAGCACAACCCGCTCCATTTTCTCCCACCTGCGGGCATAGGCCAGCCACTGCTCCCGTGTCAAAGTCGCCAGCCGCTGAATGCCCTCATCCGTCATCAAAGACATGAACATCTGCTTGCGGTGGCGGTGGGCCTCACCGTCCATCCCCTGCACGCCGCCCTTGCCAAAGAGGGTATTTTTGACCCGATTGGGGGCAGCATTCTTGCGCTTAAATTTCCCTGTGTCGTAAAACGTCCGGGCGGCCTCCTCCCCCCGGAAGCAGATGGTTTTTTCAAGCAGAAACCGGGTCTCGAAGATGTCGGTGTGGTAGCGATCGCACCGCTTGGGAATAAAGGTGTAGCCGTCAATCAACAGCGACAGCGTGCTGTCTAGATTTTTGTCCTGAGGAATTTGGGTCATGGCAGCCTTGATGATTGAAGGTGGTTTCTGGAAGTGTTCATGCCCTATTCCGCTGGCGACATCTGAGATCTATCCGCAGATGGCGCAGATTGACGCAGATAGGAAATTGTCGCCGACAGGGGCGAGTTTTTTCCAAACTGCGCAGGGCATGACCTGAATTTCTCACCCAACCCGCCTCTAAAGCCTCTACACAGAGAGTCATTCATCTGCGTCATCTGCGTCATCTGCGGATTAACCAGACCGCTGCGACGAACGACTCTATTGGCTGGTGCGTTACGGCTTCGCCTAACAGCACCCTACGTGCTGACTCCTGGCTCCTGACTCCTGACGACGCTCAAAGCGACAGCGTGCTGATCAGGGGCAGGGTGGTGACCACGAAGACAATTACCGCCACGATCGCCAGCAGTCCGTCCAGCAAATTTCCCACCACTGACCCCACCACCGTGCCGACGCTGGCCTTCAGGGCGGTGCGCAGGCGCTCATCCCCCTCCAGATCCCGCCGATAGAGGAATTCGCCAATGAACGCGCCGATGAAGGGGCCAAACAGAATCCCGATCAGCGGGCCGCCAAACGGCAGGGCAGGCAGCAGCCCCACAACGCCCGCCACCAGCCCCACGATCGCCCCAAACTGTCCCCATTTACTGGCCCCAAACTGCTTTGCGCCCCAGTAGGCCGCCAAAAACTCCACCAGGGCACTGATGATCAGCAGCACAAACACCAGGATGATGGGCCAGCCGATGCCCGCAAACTGGGTGGCCATCGCCCAGACGAAAATCGCCCCCAGAATCAGGGTGGCTCCCGGCATCCCCGGAATCAGCTCGCCGATCGCCCCCACTCCCATGACGGCCACCAGAATCCAGTACAGCACGACAATATCCATCGGTTTTCCTCCTGCGATCGCTCAAAGTCGAGACGGCACGATTTCGGCAAACTCCTGCTCCCCGTCCGTCAGCTGGGGCGGCACGCCATTGGGATATTCCTCGGCTATGAGCGTTTCCAACTGCTCGATGCGGCTGCGGGGGTGAGGATGGGTGCTGAGGAATTCTGGCGGCTGGGCACCTTCGGCGGCCTCGCTGAGAATGGCCATCAGCTCCAGTAGGCCGGTGGGGTCGTAGCCCGCCGAGGTGATGAACTGGAGGCCGAGGCGATCGCTCTCCAGCTCGTCTCCCCGGCTATACTGCAAGCTAATGAGCTGCTGCACTGCCTGGGCGAGAATGGCGGCCTGCCGTCCCTGGTCGGGGCGATCGCTGGCCGCAATGCCGATGGCATTCACCAAAAATGCCCCCAACTGCTGCTTGGCCAGATGTTCCGCGCCGTGGCGGGCGACCACATGACCCACCTCATGTCCCAACACGGCGGCAAGTTGGGCCTCATTGTCCATCTGCTCTAGCAGCGCCGTGGTCAGGAAAATTTGCCCCCCCGGCAGGGCGAAGGCGTTGATCACCTCCCCATCCCCCAGCAGGTGAAACTCGAAGGGGTAGGGAGCCTGGCTGGCGATGGACGACTGCACGACCTGCTGGCCCACCTCGTCCACGTACTCTTGAAGGGCTGGGTCGGGGTAGAGGCCGCCAAACTCATTGATGAGCTGATCCCGCGACTGTTGCCCCAGAATGATTTCCTCTTCCGGCGTCAACTGCACCCGCTGCTGTTCCCCTGTAATGGGATTTTCTACCACGTTGCCGCAGTAGCCAATCAGGCCAAACGCCGCAAACAATAGCCCAATCACCAGACGAACAATCAGTTTTCCCACGTCCGCCCCTGCCTTTTCGAAAGTGTATTACTCCCCACTCGCGACGAATCCTACCATGAACACGAACAGTTAAAATCCGCCTTTCGATATTTTTTAATAAAAAAGTAGAACTGCATTGAAAAACGAAGGTTAGAAAACCAAGGGGCGCTCCCCGATTTTCTAACCTGAATTGACGACGCTGTCCCCACAGTAATGGACGGCTAGAACCCCTCGCCAAAGAGGCGGTAGCCGACCAGTTGCCTCCCTGCACACACCTGTTTGACGACGAGTTTTCTCAATGCCAGGACTACCAGCAAATCTACTGGAAAGTGTCTACTACGACCAGATTCAGTAGTTTATTCAAAGTATGGACAGCTCTCATCAAAGCCGTTCTACAGAGTAGTTGAAGGGCGATCGCTCCATGATAGTCCCTGATGCGGACGAGTGCGATCGCCAAGCCAGAGCACGTATCGATATTCGCATTCGTCGTTTATCGATGGGTAATCCTGGTGATGTAAAGCCCGTAGGCAGAGGTGTGTCGGAATTGCGGATTAATTACGGCCCCGGCTATCGGGTGTATTTCATACAAAGAGGTGATACATTGATCATCTTGCTAGCTGGCGGAGATAAAAGCACTCAAGATCAGGACATCAAAATAGCTTTAGATTTGGCAAAAGACTTATAGGAGGTCACGATGGACAAACTTGAAACTTTGCCTTGGGACGCAGCAGAGCATTTAGAAACCAAAGAGGATATTGCAGCATATCTTGAAGCTGCTCTTGAAGATGCTGATCCTGCTCTAGTAGTAGCGGCACTTGGAGATATTGCCCGAGCTAGAGGAATGACAAATATTGCCCGTGAAACAGGGCTGGGACGATAGAGCCTTTATAAGGCTCTATCAACTGAAGGGAATCCAGAATTTGCAACGATTCTCAAGGTATTGAAAGCACTTGGTTTACGTTTACAAGTTGTCGCTGCACAGTCGGAGTGCAAAGGTTAACATATTTGCAGGATCACAAACACAGGCTCTGCCTAATCGTCCTATGGCGATTATCTCAATAGTAGTGCGATCGCCACAAATATAGTGCGATCGCTGATCTCGTAGGTTAGCGACAGCGTAACCCAACAAAACATTTCTTAGCGTTGGGTTTTACTTCGTGCAACCCAACCTATGAGTGCGATCGCACTGCAATTGCCGCAGCGCTTCTGCTGCGGTCAACCGGGTGTAGGCTTATCGTGCTGCTAAAGCTTGGATCCTGCTGCCCGTGTGCTTCTGCTAGCTCGATGAGCGCCTCGGCTGCCTCGGGGTGTCGCTCCTCCCACCGCTTTCCCCCACCGAATGCTGACTGGGCACCGTGGCAGACTAAACCCGTTCGTTTCTCCGCCAGCCCCACTGTAACTGCTTTTCGACTCCACCCAAAACGGCTCTCTGCCATGCGCGCGCTGCCGTTGCAGTATTTCAGTGCCATCTCGGCCTGAAAGGCGCGACGCTTCACTTGGCTCATCCCTGATGCTGCAAGGCGCAGGTCTTCGATCTGAGAAGCACTCAAATTGGGTTCTGAATGATCTGAATGAGTAGATGGCATCGTATTCGTTGATCTCTAGAGTCGATACCCCATTCTACCTGACTGGTATCTTATTGACCAAAAATCACCTTACTCTCAGTGATTCAATCGTGTCGAGCGCAGGGGCGTTCTGCGCTGGTCTTCATGCAACAGGCACTGAAGAAGACGACCGGTGCCTGCGAGTTGGAGGTCTCTCTGATTCCGGTTCAGCACTTCT
>JAYKGU010000139.1:0-9988 GCA_035285585.1 Synechococcales cyanobacterium | reverse complement strand
CAGGATAGCTTTGGCGTTCTGGAAGTGGCAGAAGCCTTTGACAACTTTGGTGCGAGTTTGGCATCAGGTGACTTTGATGGCGATGGCTTTGACGACCTGGCCGTAGGATCTCCTGAAGAAAATTTGGCTGGCGGACAGGATGCAGGTAGCGTCAACGTACTCTACGGCTCGACGACTGGCCTGACCAGCGTGGGTGATCAAATCTGGGATCAAAACCGACTGGTTGGTAGTTCTGCAGAGGCCGATGACCTGTTTGGCACCAGCCTGGCGGTCGGTGACTTTAACCGGGATGGCTATGATGATCTCGTGATTGGTTCGCCGGATGAAGACCTGAATGGCATTACCGATGCGGGAGCGGTCAACGTCATCTATGGTTCCTTCTCAGGATTGAGCACCGTCGGCAACCAGTTCTGGACGCAGGACACCCTTGGCGTTCTGGACGTGGCGGAAGCCTTTGACCGCTTTGGTGCCAGCCTGGCGGTGCATGACTTCAACGGCGATGGCTACGATGACCTGGCGATTGGCGTTCCCGGTGAAGACATTGGCACGGCGGTCAACACGGGTGGAGTTAACATCCTCTATGGTTCGGTGAACGGCCTGGTTGCTTAATGAGTGCTTAATTGTTTCCTGGTGGGTTAGATAGACTGTCAGGTGGGCGATCGCCCACCTGATTTTTTGTGCACGGCAAAACTTAAAACTCTCTCAGTCCTTAGCGACATTCATGGCTGAGAATCAGCTCACCGTCAGGCAACTGGTACACGCCCTGTGGCTCAATAATGGGGTCGCCAGGCTGCCATCCCGAATCTACTTCGTCAGCATCATCCGGGATGGTCTGCACGTCGCCCGTGGAAAAGGTCGAGGGTTCAAGGTCAATGGGACGGTTGGGTAAGCCGTCGGGGCCAGTGATGATCAGGGTGCTGCTGCCGTTGGGGTTGCGGACTATGCAGCTGTTGGCAATCAGGGCATCGGTGTCGATTAGCCCCGTGGGTAGGCCAGCGAGGCTGTTTTGGATGAAGCTGACATTGGGTAGGGTGACGGTGCCGCTGAAGGCTCCGGTGGCGTTGATATCGACGCGATCGTTGCCGTCTAAGCCTTCTGGGTTGGCGTCGAGCGAGTCAAAGGTGAAGCCTTCGCCAAAGAACCGAGCGGTGTCCACATTGATGTTGCCGCCGCGGCCATCGGCAGCAAAGGCGAGAATGTCGCTGTCGTCAAAAGCAATGATGGAATCGGCAGCAAGGGTAATGTCGCCTCCACCGGCAATGCCGTTCTGGACGCTGGTTTGGATATCGCCATCCCCGATGAGACGAATATCTCCGGCACGAATGGTGATTGCGCCTCCGGCAAAGGCGTTGGCCTGGGTGGTGATGTCGCTGTCCTGGATGAAAAGAATGTTGTCGACAACAATCAAGACATTTCCGGCATTGCCCCGGATGTCGTTAGTGGCACTGGTAGGGATAGGTTCTGCCAGTGTCCGAAGGCTTTGAGCGCTGATGGGCGATCGCTCTCTCAGCATTACCTCCCCTGCCCGAATGGTGATATCTCCTCCGTCTCCATTGGCCCGTTCACCCACTTCAGAGGAAATGGAACTATTCGACAAGGAAATGGCCTCCGAGACGCGAAGCCGAATCTCTCCCGCATCGCCCTGTCCGTTAGTTAATGCGGCGATCGCGCTGCCCCCTTGCAAACGAAGGGAATTTGCATCAATCGTTAAATCGCCTGCCCGGCCACTGCTAAACGTAGCGGACTCGATGCGCGCCCCCCGACTCAGGTGCAAATCATCTGTGCGGATCCTGAGCGCGCCCCCATTGCCCACGGCGTTTGGCTGGACGGAAGTATCTATTTGCGCATCGACCAGGCTAATCTGATGAGCCTGGATAAACAAAGTGCCCGCATCGCCCCCACCCAAGGTATCGGTTCTGATTCCCCCACCGTCGCTCAGGCGAATCTGCTGCGCTGTAATCTCAATGCTGCCGCCATCGCCTTGAGCCATTGGCCCAACTCCCGTACTAATCTGGCTGGGAACTCCTAAGCTGTCAGTGCCTGTTAAGCTGATTTCATCAGCGCGAATCGTGACCTTGCCAGCATCGCCAGAACCAAACGTTGTTGCGGTGATTACCGCACCATTGCGTAGCAGGAGTCGTCCTGTGTCAATGGAAACCTGTCCCCCCGCCCCTTCTGCGGAAGATTGAATATCAGCTGAAATGCTGGAGGATAAAATTTGACCAGACAAGTTCCTTGGGCCATCAGTTCCATCCAGTTCGATGAAGTCAGTGGCGCGAACAAAGATGTCCCCAGCGGTGCCAAACCGAAATGGCTCGCTACGTGAGGCACCCCGAACTGAGGAGCTAATTGTTCCGCCATCCCGCAGGATTAAGCGATCGGTTTCAACCGTGAGGGTTCCTCCCCGAACCTCCGGGCTAGAGCCGCTCACCCCCGCTGAGAGATCGCTGGTGGCAACAGTACCGTTTGAAGTCG
Source organism: Synechococcales cyanobacterium (assembly GCA_035285585.1). Classification (GTDB taxonomy): domain Bacteria; phylum Cyanobacteriota; class Cyanobacteriia; order CAKZMO01; family CAKZMO01; genus JAYKGU01. Next base: position 7,513 of record JAYKGU010000139.1, on the reverse strand, counting down.
TCGAACCTATCAGCTCAACTTCGGTCGCCCGGACGGTGAGATCGCCTGCATTCCCCGATGCGCTCAAGGTTTCGGTGGCGACCTGACCGCCATCCCGAATCGTGAGTCGCCCAGTCTCCAGAACGATATCACCGCCATCGCCTCGGCTGCCGATACTGGAGCGACTGCTAATCTCGCTGAAGAAGCCACGGGCATTGAGGCCGCCGATGATTTCAATGGCTTCACTGGCCTGAATGAAGATGTCGCCAGCATTTCCTTCTGCTTCTGCCGTATTGGAATCAGTACCAATGACACCCCCATTGGCTAATCGCAATCGCTGAGTCTCTATCGTAATGTTGGCGGCGTTACCGGCGGCAAAAGTATTGCCAAAGATTTGACCGTTATTCAGGTTCACCGATTCAGAAGCTCGAATCGTCAAATTGCCAGAATTACCAAAGCCAAAACTACTGAATTGAATGTTGCTTAAAGTCCCACTAACGCCTACGTTCTCAGCACTATCTTCAGATGCGAGGGTGAGGGTGCCCGTGTCAATGACAACATCCCCCCCAGAACCTGTGGAGTTTTCCGTCGTGGTGTTACCCAAAGTAGAACCAGACAGTATTTGAACGGAGTCTGAGGCGCGCACGGTAATATCGCCTGCATTTGTAGCGTCAGAAGCAACCGTGCCCAGGGTGGAGCTGTTCCTCAATGTCAGGCGATTGGTATCAATCGTAATGTTTCCGGTATCGGGCTGGGATCTGTCATCGACGACTGTACCGATTAAGCCGTCATCGAGCAGTACTTCGGCAGACTGGATATGAATATCGCCCCCGTTTATGGAAGCGACATTTCCATTACTTAAGATCACGTGCGATCGCCCAACCCCCGGCGGCAGCAGGAGCGCTCCTTCGGGCTGACGTTCCACCACCCCTGGCGCTGCCAATCCAGCCAAGTTGAGACTGCCGCCAACGGCCACCACAATCCCGCCATTTTCGATGGTGATGTTTCCTCCCAAAAGGCTGGTCTGGCTGGCACTGATGGTGGATTGCACCGCAATGTTTCCCGCCGGAATTTGATTGAATAGAAACGCCGATGGATCAACTGTCAGCAGTTCAGAAGGGGCTTCAGGACTAGTGGCGCTGAAAAAGCCCGCCTCCCCAAACTGGATGGCATCCGCCGTGGTGGCGGTAAAGGCACCCTGCACGTTGAGGCTGGAATTTGGCCCAAACAGAATGCCGTTGGGATTCATGAAATACAGATCTGCCCTGCCCAGAACGCCCAGGACTCCAAGAATGTTAGATGGGTTGCTCCCGGTTACCCGACTAAAAATCCGATCCACGCTATCTGGGCCAAAGAAGAAAGCGCCCCGCCCTTCATCTACATTGAACGCTTCAAAGCTGTGGAAGAGATTTTCAGCCCGTCGAGCACCCCCCGTAATGACTTCATTCGGCGCACCGTTGAAGTTTTCTAGAACGATTGACTGCTCCTCCCCCAGAGTGTCATCCGGCACAATCAAGCTTTGGGCTATCCCAGGTGAACTGGGCAACAGCACCACAGTAGCTCCTAGCAGGACTGAGCAGAGCCGATGGGAGAACCATGTTATTTTCATAGAGTTCAAGCCCTGATTAATTGCAAGCTTTAACTGAACCCCTGTGCCGTCAGCTTTCTGCGATCGCCCAACTTCCTGCACCCGTATCACCAACCTGACGACATTATAGACCGAGAGTCTGTTCCGCTCATGAGGCGGTCAAGTCAGGTGAGATCTTGCGAATTTGTTATGAAGGGCAAACGCTACCAACCTGTCGCGGTAGTATATTCGCGGATATCATTTCTGCCCCCACTCAAACGCCTTTTCTGGAGGTAGCCCGTGCATCCCCGCTATTCCCGCCCTCCCCGTCGCCTGCGCTGGATTCTGCTGTTCATCGGCAGCCTGGCTTTGTCCCTCGGTTTAGGACTGATGCCCATGACCGGGATCAGTTTGAGGGCGATCGCCCAAACCCCAACCGCCCCGTCAAACCTCAGCAGCCCAGCCTCCGCCAGCGATTTGGTGCGCCAGGGAGTGGAGCGGTATCGCGCCGGAGATTTTTCTGGGGCGATCGCCCCCTGGCAGGAAGCCCTGAATGCATATGAGGAGGCCGACAACTTGCCGAACCAGGCCATTGTGCTGGAGAATCTGGCGCGGGTTTACCGCAGTTTGGGGGATGCGACTAATGCGCTGCCCTACTGGGAACAGGCCACCGAGGTCTATCGTCGCCTGGGAGACGGGCAGCGGCTGGGGCGGATGCTGACCGAGCAGGCCCAGACCTACACCAGCCTGGGGCAGCATCGGCAGGCCGTGGTGCTGCTTTGTAATGCGGTGGGAGGCTTGACTGAAGCTGAGACGGCAACGGTCGCAGAAAACTGTGAGGCAAATAGCGCCCTTGGGCTGGCTCGTTCTGCTGGCGATCGCCCTGGTGAAGCCGCCGCCCTGGGTAGTTTGGGGGAAGCGCAGCGATTGCAGGGAGAGTATGACTGGGCGATCGCCAACCTGATGGCCAGTCTCGCCATTGCTCGGGAGGTGGACAATCCCGCCTACACAGCAGCCATCACCAACGGTTTGGGCAGCGTTTATGCCCAGCTCGCCCGCATTAGCGATCGCCGGGCCGCTGATGCGATTGACCGGGGAGATGCTGCCGACGCCGCTGCTCAGCGGGAATCAGCACAGACAAACACCGAAACGGCACTGAACTACTTTCAGCAAAGCTTTGATGCCGCTACGCGCAGTGGTGATTCAACCGCTCAGCTGCGGGCCTTGCTGGGCATGATTCCGGCCTACCACTACGTCAGAGCATTTCCTGAAACGCAATCTAGCCATGCTCAGGCGATCGCCCTCCTCAATCAAACACCTCTATCCAGGGACAAAGCCTATGCGGCGATTAAGCTAACGAACCTGCTGCCGCTGACCCAGTCGCTCGATGCCGACCGGGGTTCTCTGGCGGGAACCACTTGTTTAGAACCAGAAGTGCGACCAGTGGCGGAGACTTTGTTGACCCAGGCGATCGCCACGGCTCGGCAAATCGGCGATAGTCGCGCCGCCTCCTTTGCGCTGGGCAAGCTGGGGCAGATCTATGAATGTGAGAGGGACTACCGCAAAGCCCTTGCTTTCACCGAGGAGGCCGAAGTCGCCGCCGACCAGGATTTGCAGTCGCGGGATAGCCTTTACCTGTGGCAGTGGCAAACCGGGCGCATCCTTTACGAGCAAGGAGAGCCGCAGGCGGCAATTGCGGCCTATGAAGAGGCGATCGCCACCCTGGAAAAAATTCGCAGCGACATCCTCACCGCTGACCGGGACATCCAGTTTGACTTTCGCGATGCCATTGAACCCGTCTACCGCCAGCTTGCGGAACTGCGCCTCAATCAGGCCCCCACCTCCAAAACCGTGTCCCCCGATGAGGTGGATGTGCTGGCCAACATCAATGCAGCCCTGACAGCCATTGACTCCCTGAAGCTGGCCGAGCTGCAAAACTACTTTGGCGACGAGTGCATCATCCTGGCGGCGGTGGCCCCAGAGGCGACCGACCGCGCCGTCAGTGCCCGCTATGAGAACACCGGGATTTTCAGCACTTTTATCCAGGACGACCGCACCGCCATCATCCTGACCCTTCCCGATGGGCGGCAGCGAATTGAGCGACTGTCGGTGAGCCGGGAGACGTTGAACCAGGAGATTAACGAATTTCGCCTTGGGCTGGAAACGAGTTTGTATGCTCTGGAAGACTATGATCCGTCACTGGCCGCACTCCTCTACGACCAGCTCATTCGCCCCTTCATGGCCGACCTGGAAACCTCCGAAGTCGAGATGCTGGTGTTTGTTCAGGACGGCATTTTCCGCAGCGTACCGATGGCGGCGCTTTACGACGGTGAGCAGTACTTGATCCAGCACTATGCGATCGCCACCACCCCCAGCCTGTCCCTCACCACCGTTGACCCGCCCGTCAGGCGGCATAACCTGCGGGCATTGGCCCTGGGTCTGAGTACTTCGGCAGTCGTCGGTGATCAGGAGTTTGCCCCATTGAGAGGGGTAGACCGGGAACTCGACCTGATTAGGGAAAAGCTGCCCGGCAGCCAGAGCTTGCTGAATGCAGAGTTCACCCTCGACCGCCTGCGGCAGGAGCTTCAGGAAAACGAGTACTCCATCATTCACATGGCCACCCACGGGGAGTTTGGTGCGGAACCCGCCGACACCTTCCTGGTGACGGGCGATGGGCAAAAACTGACCATTGGCCAGCTGGAGTCCGCCATTCGCCAACTCGGCGGCACCGACCAGGTAGACCTGCTGATGCTCACGGCCTGCAAAACCGCCATTGGCGACAGCCGCTCTGCCCTGGGCCTGGCCGGAGTTGCCGTTCAGGCCGGTGCCCGCAGTGCGATCGCCTCTCTCTGGGCCATTGGCGACTTTCCCACCGTCCAGCTCATGGAACGCTTCTATCAGGCACTCAACGATCCCAATCTGACAAAGGCCCAGGCCCTGCAAGCTGCCCAGCTAGCGGCCCTCAACAGCAGTGAACGGACCCTGGCCCGGCCAGGAGCATGGGCACCGTTCATCCTAATTGGCGATTGGCGTTAGGTTTCACCATGAACCTTGTAGGGGCAAATGGCCATTTGCCCTTACCGTGGATGTGGCGGGATTGGGCAAATGCCATTTATTCCTACCGTGGATGTCACAAATTGTCGGTCATACGGCTATTCAGTGACGCTGATAGCTGCAATGACCTGACGGAGGCGATCGCCATGGGGCACCTCTCCCATAGCCTCGTTCTCCGCACGATCAGCCTGGTCTTCGATGGCCACCAGGTCTTCAAGTAAAGAGATTTGAATATCTTGCCCATTGGCGCTATCGGCAGTCAAAGCTTCCCTGAGGGCGTCGTACCAAAGACTGGCTTCAGCATAGCGGAGCGATCGCTCCACCGCATCCGGCACCGTAGTCACATCAATGGTAGAAGCGTCAACGACGGTAATATCGGCATGGGCAACGAGGGATTCCGAAGGACGGTTGGGATTACAAACCAGCACGACCTGCCAGCGGTAGACAGTACCCGGTGAAAGCTGTACATCGGTTTCGCTGAGGGAAAAGGCAGTGATGCCCGATGGGAGAACTTTGGTATCTGAGTCAAACTCAGTTTTGTAAATGACTTCAAAGCCACCATCGTCCCGATGTTCAGCCACGCGAAATTCCGTCAGATAGGAGTCACCTTCCGGGGAGAACCAGGCAAAAGTTGGCTGTGTCGATACTGTTTGGCCAATATGCGATTTGGGTGCGAGCGGGATGAGTCCGGTGGTGGCTGCTGCAGAACAGCCTCCCGTGCGGACGCCGCCAGGTGTCGAGGCCCTTGGAGCCGGACCATCTGAGGGTGGCACATAATTGGCAAGGACGGGGGCGATCGCCATAATCGACAACGTCGCAGTGGATAGGGCAACGGTAAACAGATGGCTCAGCCTGCGAATCTTTGAGACAGGGCGTTTCATAGGGCGTGCATCCTTGGGGCAAATTCAACAACATCTGTACAATACCGGGCAGATGGAAGCAAAACACGGAGAATTTCTGACATCCCTTATTCTAAATTCAGCCACTGATCTTGCCGAAAACTGTCGTGACTTTTTGCCAGATGCGATGGGGTAATGGTGTCTTTGAGCGCCATTTGAGGATGCAGGCAGTACCTTTGGGCAGGTGGGGCGATCGCTCAAAGGTGCCCCCCAGTTGCTTTGCCAGATCTTGGGCCTGCTGAGTGCCTCGCCCTGACAGACCGCTGAGCGCTGCGGCGGGTGCATCGGGGGCAACACGGGAACTGCTCAGCCCAACCCCATTATCAATCACGCGAATCACGTTGAACTCGCCGTCATACCGGCACTCGACCATCAAGCGGGTCGCGCCAGTGGCGTGTTTGCCGACGTTGCACAGCATTTCCTCCAGAAAGCGGCACAGGTCACGCTTCTGCTCGGGTGACAGAAAGGCTTCATCAAAGGGTTCAAACTTCGTCACTTTGACCTTGAGCGCCGCAAAGTAGGAAAAGTCACGCCGCAGCGTATCGCTGTAAACTTCGTAGAGCAGTTCATGGAGCGGATCGGTAAGGTTGAGGGGAAACTGCCCATGCAGGTAAAGCTGCTCCTGCACCACTTCCTGCTGGATAGTGGCATAAACGTTGCGCAGTTCCTGGTTAAGCTGCTGCAAGTCTTTTCGCAAGGTCTGTCTGGCAAAGTCTGGATCGTCCACCTCACGCATCAAGGTGGCAAGGGTTTGCAAGGGGCCGTTGTGAATGGCTGTAAAGGTTTGCTCAATTACTTGCTGCCGGTCTTGAATCCGCAACTGTAGCGAGCGGTCATAGAGGTAAAAGGCCCGCAGAACGACTGCGTTGAAGAGAAATGCAGCCAGGGCAGGGGCCACCGGCAGCCACCAGCCATTCAGCAAGGCGACGTAGCCAAGTCCGGTGCAGCCGATGCTAATCATGACCACGATGAGAAAATGGCGGCCTGGTTGCTGAGCGAACTGACTGACACCCATGCCAGCCACTCCCCAAAGGATAATCCACCCATACTCCCAGCCGTCTGGCCAGGTGCGCAGGAGCGATCGCCCATCCAGCACAGCGCTGATAATCTGACTGGTGGCGTGGGCATGGGCCTCGACGCCAAACACCTGGCCGGGATTGGCGCTGGCTACTGCTGATGACTGTAGGATGTCTTTGGTACTGCTGGCCGTGACGCCCACCAGCACGATGCGATCGCGCAACCACTCCGGCTCAACCTGCCCATTCAGCACCGCCATCAGCGAGACGATGCGAAACGGCTCAGTCCCGCTGCGAAAGTTCAGCAAAGTCTGGTTACCCCCCGCATCCACACGGACATAGCCCCCCGAATTGGGATGAACACGCGGCAGCTCAACGTCGCCAAACCGCATGGCAATTGGGTCACGGGTGCCGTTACCCAGCTCAATGCCGTACTGTGTTAGATACGCCTTTGCCAACTGAATCGCCATCGAAAACTGATAGCCCCCATCAACCGTGGGTGAACCCAGCAAACTGCGCCGCAGATGGCCGTCCGCGTCTGATACTTTATCGACAAAGCCGATCTGCTCAGGGGGTAGCGAGGGTGGTGGCGCAATGGTTGTCCCGGCCTCGTCGGGCACGACCGTTGCGGCCCCAATTAGGTTATCCATTGACTGGAAAACCGCAGTCAATTCTGCATGGCCCGGCTCGACGGGCAAATCACGAAAGATATCCAATCCAATAATCTGTGAGTCATAGCGCTCCAACTGTCGCAGTAGCGCTGCCAGCACACCGTCCGGAATGGGATAGGCCCCGACCGCCTGAATGTCTGCTTCGTCAATGCCAACAATGGTAATACGCTCATCCATCGGCTCCGGCGGACGCCACCGCAGCCCTGCATCCAGGGCAGCCCACTCCAGCGGTTGCAAAAGTCCAGCAAAGCGCGCGGCGACGACAACACCGATGCCAATCAGTCCAGGCACCACTTTGACATACCAGCGCTGGCTCACCTGCTTAGC
>JAYKGU010000138.1:0-21375 GCA_035285585.1 Synechococcales cyanobacterium | reverse complement strand
GTTGCCATCCTGATTTGCTGTGAGAAAAAGTTTGAAAAAAATTAAAGATCTCCCCTATAGACAGCAGGGAGATCTACGTCTGGAAGCAAATGCTTTCAAGCGCATGGAGGTCAGGAATTAAGCCATTTGATTTTCGATCGCCCAGCGGGCCAGTTCGGTACGGTTGTGCAATCCGGTTTTACCCAGCATGTTGCTGACGTGGCTTTCAATAGTACGCTGGCTCACTTTCAGCTCCTCGGCAATTTCCCGGTTGGCCATGCCTCGTGCCACAAACTGCACCACCTTTAGCTCCGTTGGGGTCAGCTCCACATCAAACGGCACCTGAATTTTGTGGGCTTGCTCTGGGCCAGTTTTAGCGGGCTGATGCACCATTAGCCGTGACGCTTGTTTCAGGGATGACTCGACCTGGGCGACGAGTTCTTCCGGTTCAAACGGCTTGACCATGTAGACATCAGCTCCGGTGCTCAAACCTTTGACCCGATCCTGACTCTGGCCCTTTGCAGAGAGAAACAAGACAGGAATCCAGTTCATCCGCGAGTCTTGCCGCACATGCTCTACCAGGGAATAGCCGTCCATTTCGGGCATCATGACGTCGCAGATGATCATGTCGGGGGTATCTTGCTCCAGCATTTCTAAAGCTTCGCGACCGTTCTCGGCGGTCATTACCTCGTAGCCACGGAACTCTAGATAATCTTTGACAAGCAAAATAAGGTTAGGATCGTCATCAATCAGTAGAAGCCGCTTGTTGTCGCTCGAATTTGTTTCCTTCATGCTCTCTATTACTCACCACGTCTTAATTTACGATTAAGATAGTGCGGACATGCGCTGTTAACCGCTTGAACCCAGATGCTATTAAACGCGACTCTACCCGCAACCCCTGATTGATGAATCGGAGCCATGAGTTGACCGTCATAACAGCTTGGCGATTTAGTTAAGAAATTGAACGTACAGAATTCACTACAGTTCATCTAAACCTATCCAACCTATGAGGATATCCGATCGAGTAGAACCACTAACCGTAGATTCCTCAAGGTTGTGCTTCTATACTGCCTCGAAATTGACGGATAATAACACCCATGTCTAAATTCTTCATTCTTATATCCCTTACGAACTCTGTCAACCTCATTCTGCCAACCTCATTTAGATTGAGTGCCTATTCAAACCCCCACTAAGGGTTTTCGGATAGGTTCTAAGAGATTAAGCACGGGTGGCCATCTGGGCAAAAGACGGCAGCTAGCCTGCTGCGATCGCCCCTCCTCCACACAAAAGCAGCAAAATCAACACCATTACCTCCGTCCATTCCACCACTGCTCCGTAGGTATCCCCGGTATGACCACCAAGTTTACGGGCAAACCAGGCAGGGATGGCGATCGCGAACAGCATGCCTCCAAACGCAGCGATCGCCCCGGCGATCCCTGATATCTGCCCACTGGCCATCCCTAAACCGGTGACCGTCAGCATGAGCGCTCCTCCGGGTAGCAGCCACCACTGGGACGGCAGGGCCGCTTTGTGGAAGGCTCCTTTACCAGCAGGCTTCAGGTATGGATATTGGACAATGGCGACCTGTTGGCCCCAGCGCCCCCAGCCCGGTGCCAGCAGCAGGGCAACCCAGCGGGCCTGGTGGAGATCGCTGAGGGCCGCAGTTTTTAGCAGCAGGAGGGCGATCGCCGCCATCACGCCAAAGGCTCCACTATGGCTGTCAGCCATCACCGCCAGCCGCCGTTCAGCAGGAACAGCCAGCCCGTCTGCCGTGTCCATGACGCCATCCAAATGCAGCCCGCCCGTGAGGGCCACCCACGTGACCACTACCAGGGCGCTCCGGGTCAACGGCGGGAGGCCCAGGCTGGCCGCCCCCCAATCTACCCCTGCCAGTAGCCCCCCGATCAGCAGCCCCACCAGGGGGGCACACTGGGCAACACTTCGAAAATCTAATGCCCCAACGGCGGGTACGGGAAGGCTGGTGTAGAAGGCGATCGCCGCTGCCAGTTTTGCCAACGCTGCCAACACAATCTTTTTTATTGCTCCTGACGAGGGCATTTCTGAGGTGAGAAGAGTGGATAAGCTGACTGGCTTGCTGGTCACCCTCTGTACGCAGGGAAAGCGCTGTTTGGGCCGTCTGCCTGGACTGCCTGACATGACCAACTGTAAATTACACGGTAGATTACTTAGATAATTTTGCTGAAACCAGTCTTAAATTTAGAATACAGACAGCCAACTTCCGTAAATCCCTTTAAGAGGCACCATTCAATTATGCGATAGCATAAACGCAGGCAAAACCTACACAGGGGGAAAACAACGGCTTTTTCTCCGCAAGGGCAATATCGGCAGAGCTGTCTTTTGGCTATTCCCAACTCTATCTGGCGTGTTGATCGGGTCAACGTAAACTATGAACTATGATTTTGTATCTGGCAACGGTGGCCCTGGTAACTGCGGACTTCCCGCACCGTGCATTGTTGATACGGGAATTGTGGTCAATAAACAGGATATGCAGCGGCTTCTGGCCGATCTGGGAGCCGTCCGCTACGTCTACACCCAGGACGAAACCGTGCTAGCCCAGGGCGAAGGCTATGTGGTAGAAGTGTTTGCCGACCCCCAGCAGGCTACCCTGGTTACCAATCAAACCCTTTATCTGAACGTCTACAGTTTCGACTATTTAGAGCTGTCGCGATCGCTGGAGCAGGAAGCCTGCTTCGATCTGGTGCAAGACAGCCGCCAACTACGCCTCATTCCCCTTTCCAACCCGTTGAAGGAACGGAGCGATCGCACCCTCAATGTCGCCGCCCTGGAGGCAGTGGTGGCCGAAGTGTTGTCTGCAAACCTGGACGTCAAGATGGACGAAGACGACTGCTTTCCCTTCTAGCGGTCGATTTCCCTGTACCCTGTTATGCTGGAAGACTGGCATATTTGTTTGGTCAGTAAGTAGGTTGTCACAATTAAATTCACGTTAGAAAACCGGGGAGCGCCCCGTCGGGGCGCTCCCCGGTTTTCTAATGTTCGTTTTTCAATGCAGTTCTACTTAGTTAAGCAAAATTACTTTCACAGGGGTGCGTCCCCAAGAAAATGTAATTAAAATTGCTCAAGCACTTGAGGGATTGGGAAACAGGTGGGATTTTCGTTTCAGTGTTTAGGCCACTGCCGCCACACCCAGGCACGGGTGGGGGTCTTTGAAACCCCCCATGGTCGGGTAGAAACTCCGCGCTTTATGCCGGTGGGTACCCTGGCCAACGTTAAAACCTTGACGCCGCTGCAGCTTGAGGCCGCCGGGGCACAGATGATTCTGGCCAATACTTACCACCTCCACCTGCAGCCCGGGGAGCACATCGTTGCCAGGGCGGGCGGGCTGCACCAGTTTATGCATTGGTCTGGCCCTATCCTGACGGATTCGGGCGGCTTTCAGGTATTTAGCCTCAGCGAAATTCGCTCCATTTCAGAAGCAGGGGTTACCTTTCGCTCGCCCCGCGATGGCCAGATGGTGCACCTCACCCCAGAGAAATCCATGGAGATTCAAAACGCCCTGGGAGCCGATGTCATCATGGCATTTGATGAGTGCCCCCCCTATCCCACCAGTCGGGAGGCCGTCATTGAGGCCACTGAGCGCACCTACCGCTGGCTGGAGCGCTGCATCGCCGCCCACCAATCCCCTCACCAGGCCCTGTTTGGCATCGTCCAGGGGGGAGTTTATCCTGACCTGCGGCAGCAGGCAGCGGCCACCCTGGCCCAGCTTGATCTGCCGGGGTATGCCATTGGTGGGGTGAGCGTTGGAGAACCCATTGAGCTGATTGAGCAAATTGTCTCTGTGACCACCCCCCTGCTGCCCGCCGACCGGCCTCGCTATCTGATGGGGGTAGGCACCCACCGGGAAATTGCCCAGGCGATCGCCGCAGGGGTTGACCTGTTTGACTGTGTGATTCCCACCCGGCTGGCGCGACACGGGAGCGCACTGGTCAGGGGCGATCGCTGGAACCTGAAAAACGCCCGTTTTCGGGAAGACTTTTCTCCCCTGGATGACGATTGCCCCTGCTACACCTGCCAAAGCTTTAGCCGTGCTTACCTGAGTCACCTGATTCACGCCCACGAGCAGCTCGCGGCTACCCTCCTATCCATTCATAACGTCACGGAGCTGGTGCGCTTTACCCAGCAGATTCGGGATGCCATCCTGGGCGATCGCTTTGTGGCAGAGTTTGGCGGCTGGCTAAGGGGCGATCGCCCGTCAATCTAAGAAACCTAAAGGAAATTTAGGGAAAGGGTTTAACTCAACGCCGTGGGTGCCACTGGGGAATCGCTGCCGCCCTATCTCTGTGCCCAAGGGTGATTTGCCCTACCAAGGCCCTTCCCAGACTAGCCCCTCCGCAGGAATTCTGTAGGGGCAGATGGTGATTTGCCCCACTGTGGGTGTTGGCAGCATCGTTGTACATACCGTGCATGGGGAGTGTCCCCCCACTGTTCTCCCAGGTTCGTCCCCCACTTGGTTGAAAATCTTTTATGCCGCAACGCCTCAGGAAGGGGGTGAGATCTCGTCCCGACATACGGTTAAGGAAAGGTTAAAATGTATAGACCAATTAAACGCACTTTACCAAACCTGCCTGATCCGTTTTGGAAAAAAGGAGTAACAAACTATGACCACAGACAACGTCAATCCGTTCAACTTTCTCTATCCCCATGCCACCTACCAGGGTGAGGTGAAGCCCAATCACCTGGTGTTTAACGCCAACTTACAGTACTTTGCTTCACGGGTTGGGTACATTTCTAACCTGGAGACAGCGGGCAAAATCTCCCCCACCGAAGCCTACGCCCAAATTCGCGACCTCTGGCTGGCTTTGGAGGCTAGCAAAGATTCCCTTGAGGTTGACGACTGATATTGGGGGCACGTACTCCAAAACTTTGGATAGCCTGAGCCGAGAGGAAGAGACCCATCATGAAGCCTGTTCGCAAGACAGATCGGTTGTTCCGTGATGGTTCCTACGGTACTGTGGACGCAGACTTGAGCAGTGGCAATCCCCGTTGGGCAACCTTTAGAGTGGCCATCTCCCCAATCCACCATGGGGAGTTACTACGGGATGACAATTAATCGAGTCGGTAACCCATCTCATCCATCAACTTTGAGCTTAGGCATCCTATGAGTCTTAAACTTTATCTGCTCCGCCATGGCGAAACGACCCTCAGCCGCACGGGTGGCTACTGCGGCGCACTTGATCCAGAGCTGACCCCCGCTGGGTTGCAAATGGCGCAAGCCTTTGCAGAGGCTTATCGAACGATTCCCTGGGCGGGGGTTTACGTTAGCCCGATGAAACGAGCGATCGCCACGGCAAAGCCCCTCTGTGAGGCTATTAATATAGATATGCAAATTCGCGAAGGTCTGCAGGAAATTCACTTCGGGGAATGGGAGGGCAAGTCAACCGACGAAGTCAAGCAACAGTACGAAGAGGACTACGTGCGCTGGTTAACCGAACCTGCCTGGAACCCACCCACTGGCGGAGAAACCGCTGTGGAGCTGGCAAGTCGGGCCTCCCTGGTAATTGCTGAAATTGAGGAGAAACACCGGGACGGCAATGTGCTGGTGGTATCCCACAAAGCGACGATTCGCGTCATCCTGTGTAGCCTGCTGGGAATTGATCTGGGGCGCTATCGCGATCGCATTACCACCCTGGTAGCCTCTGTGTGCGTCGTAAGGTTTGGCATCCACGGCCCGCTGCTGGAAACCCTGGGCGATCGCTACCATTTACCTCCCTACCTGCGCGAGTTACCCGGAACCTGATCTGAAACAGAGGTCTACAACCGGGATGGTAGTTATCAGTATCCTTCGATCTCTGCCCAGCTAATCAGCCAAAGTGCATTCGCAATAGAACACATTTACTAATTAGAAAGGACTCAGGTTGCCTCTGGTGATCTGGGTCTTTTTGCTGGGAAATAGGTTATGACAGGGAGAGGCGATCCGTATGCTGCATCGGCGGCCTATCTGATTTGCTCGTTAGTCCCACCCCTCAAGAAGCAATTTCCAACTATTTAGTAGCCATTGCGTCAACGAACTGAGAAAGAAATCTGTCAATCTAAGAAAGTTATCTCTAAAATAGAACAAGGAAAGTGGAGTGCACTGCAGTTTTTTGTTTCTCCATCAGTTATGATGATACAAATTCTTGCAGAACTTTCTCGTTAGGTATCAAGGTCGCTATTGTTTCCTGTAACCAGACTTTGATCAACCCAATTCCATCTCACTCAATATCACTACTGAGGTTTCTCCTATGCCAACATCCCAATCCCAGAACTCGGCTCCCGATGCCATGATGACCAAACTCCTGGAAGTTGATGCTCAGCTTGCTTCCCAGGAAACCAAGGTTGCAGCACAGTTGGAGTCGGTTCGCGAGAAACGTAAAAGCCTGCAAACGGTTATCGATATGTTTGGTTCCGGCAGTGAAGCAACAGTCCCGGCGCTGTCTGCCATGTCATTGCTCAATGATGCACCGGCAGTAACCTCCAATGGTGCGGCTACCCAGGCCATTGCGGATGTTAGCAGCCCGGCTGCAGACTTCGCTGAAGAGCCAGACCCTGAGGTAGACGAATCTATTGATGATGAAGAATCTGCAGAACCGATTGAAAGCGAGCAACAGGAAGCAGCCACCCCGGTCGAAACGTCTCGCAAGCCCCGTGGGCGACGTGGCAAAGCCACCAAAGCGGCCAAAGCTTCTGCAACCACCCGTGCACCCAAATCGACTTCCAAGGGCAGAGGTAAGAGCAACAGCAGCGGTGCAGCAAGCTGGCAGCACTATGTGCGGGAGGAATTTGAAAATACCACCCTGCCCCAGGCGGTGCTGGCCGTGCTAGAGAAAGAACCCAACGATGTTGTTGAAGTGCCCAGCATCCTCGACGCTATCTTTGTAGATGAGATCCCCAAACAGGCCCGCACCAGTGCCCGCGATCGCCTCTCTAATATCCTCTCGGTTGGGTTGAAGAACAACAAGTGGTATCGCGGTAAAACAGGCCACTACAGCGTTTCGAAGGAAGCAGCGCTGGCAAGTTTGGTGTAAGAGTTTGGTTGTGATGGTCAAAGATCGCACGAACACAGTTGCGATCGGCAATCCATCTGATGCATCAGGCCGTTCCGGCACCGGGACGCATTGTTTGCGCACTCACTTTGGGTCTTTCACCCAAATTAGTAGATTTGCTACGAGCGGCTTGATATCACCAACTGATACAAAACCTTGATCGATCTGGGTGGATTGATCAGGACTGCTGCCAATATAGATTTGACACTGACAACTTGAGATGGTTCGCGCCCCATTGCCATGAGTAGAGCGTTCAAACATTTGGACACCATTACGGCACTGTTTGTGGCAGTGCTGTTAATTTCCAACATTGCCTCCACAAAGATTGTCGATTTCGGCCCGTTTACCTTTGACGGAGGCACCCTGCTGTTCCCCCTCAGCTACATCTTTGGGGATATCCTTACTGAGGTTTATGGCTATGCGCGATCGCGCAAGGTAATCTGGCTGGGCTTTCTGTCAGCTTTTATTCTGTCGATCACATTGATAATTGTTGGCGCACTTCCCCCTGCCGCCGATTGGAAGTTCCAAACCGCCTATGAGCAAATTTTGGGGCTAACTCCCCGCATTGTTACCGGCAGCCTCATTGCCTATTTTGCCGGTGGCTTCTCTAACTCGTTTACCTTGGCAAAGCTCAAGCTGCTCACCCAGGGGCGGCAGCTCTGGCTGCGCACCATTGGCTCAACCCTCATTGGCCAACTGGTAGACACGGCCCTTTTTGTTGTAATTGCTTTTGCCGGGATTTTGCCGGGGTCGTTGCTGGTGACCATCGTGCTATCCAACTATCTATTTAAATGCGGCGTCGAAATCCTCTTCACTCCCATCACCTACTGGGTCACCGGCTGGCTAAAACAGCAGGAGCAGGAAGACTTTTATGACGTCAATACGAATTTCAACCCCTTTCGCGCCACCCAGATCCACCGATAAGTCCCGTAATAACCCGGTGTTGAATCAGCCGCTTATCCGGAAAAATTGAGCAGGATAGGTGTATGTCAACTGAAAAAACGTCATACTAGGTCCAGGAAAAAGGCCGGGAACTGACGTAGAACAAAATAGAGAGCCAAGCTGAGCTACAACAAATTGGCTCTCCTGCTGATTGCCCCCGCCTGAAAGAGGTTGTTATGGATTTGGTTTGTTTAATTTCACTGGCGATCGCCATTGGCTCTTTTAACATCGGCACCCACCTTAGTGAAGAAGCCGAAGGGATTACCGTTCTTGCCCTGGTTGCCTGCCTGGGATCAGGGGTGCTATGTCTGATTTACTTGCCCATCATTTTGAAACTGGCGATTCTGCTGGTGCTCCTGGGCAGTAAGCTCTACTGGCCTGCATCCCATGAGCCAACGGAGCGATCGCCCCATCTCTAACCCTTACCGCGGTTGCCGCTTAAGCCAGGATGGATGCCTGCCAAGGTTGGTACCCGCTCACCGGCATTCACGAGCCTGGGGAAAGGCTTTATGATGGAGTGGAACCTTAAGAAGTGTAAAGAAAAGTGACGGCGTCTACTCCATCCCTCGCAGCCCCCACCTACGAAAAATCTACCTGGCACTGGCGGGGCCATTCGATTTGCTATGCCACCCTCGGTGAGGGGCCGCCCCTCGTTCTCATCCACGGCTTCGGGGCCTCCATCGACCACTGGCGGAAGAACATTCCCGTCCTGGCGGCGTCGGGCTACCGGGTTTATGCCCTCGACTTGCTGGGGTTCGGCGGCTCAGATAAACCGGTGCAGGACTACGCCCTCGAAAGCTGGGTCGAACTGCTTCGCGATTTTTGGGAGGCCCACATCCAGGAACCTGCTGTCTGGATCGGTAACTCCATTGGCGCGCTGATGGCGCTGATGGTAATGGCCGAGCATCCGGCGATCGCCCGAGCCGGGGTTTTGCTCAACGCCGCAGGCGGGCTGAATCACCGCCCGGAAGAACTGAATCTGCCCCTGCGACTGTTCATGGGAGCTTTTAGCAGGGCCATCAGTACGCCCGTTATCGGCCAGTTCCTATTCGATCGCATTCGCCAGAAGTCCCGACTGCGCTCGACCCTGAAGCAGGTTTATTGCGATCGCGACGCCATCACCGACGACCTGGTGGACATCATTTACCAGCCCACCTGCGATCCCAACGCGCCCAAAGTCTTTGCCGCCATCATCACGGCACCCTCAGGGCCAAGTCCGGCTGATTTACTTCCCCAAATCCATCAGCCCCTTCTAGTGCTGTGGGGTGAAGCCGATCCCTGGACGCCCATTTCGGGCGCGAAGATTTACCAAACCCTGGCACAGCAAGAGCCAGAGCGCGTCCAGTTCTATCCCATCCCACAAACAGGACACTGCCCCCACGATGAGCACCCCGACCAGGTGAATCCTAAAATTCTCGACTGGCTCTCGACGATCCTCCGGTGACACGCTCACTTTGCTCGATTAGGACGCTAATCAACGCTTCAGATAAACCCCGGCAATGTGAAGTGTAGATGAGTTAAGGTCAAGGTTGATACACTGGAAGTGAGTCGGTATTCTGTCTGCTGTTCATAATTCTGGTAATCTGCGCCATGCCTTTTGCCGTCGCCCCCCATCTCGGAGCATTCCTTCCACTGGATAGTCTGCTGTCAACGCAGGGCATCATGGTGATGCTGCTGGTGGCCTATGCTGGGGCAATGTGGATGTTCCTGACCAGCGCTCCCAAGGTTTACACCATTATGGTGTCAGACGTCGAGATCGCCCGTAATTTTTATGAAGGCGTCTTGAACCTGCCGGTGGCTGACGTGCCGCTGCACTATTACTACAACTACGAGCAAACGCTGGGAGCCAGTGCGGTTGATCCCCTCTACGCTTCGTCTGGCCTGGGCGCATCCAGCGTCGGCAGCTACAGCGGTGCGCCCGATGGGCTGTGGTATCAGCTCAAGAAAAACACCCAGCTCCACATCATCACCGGAGCTAGCCTGGGCACGAAGCAGCGGCAACGCCATGTCTGTTTCGACCACGATTGTTTAGAGCAGGTGCTGATGCGAGTGCAGACGCGGGGCATCAAGCATAAAATTCGCCGTGAAAAGCCTCTAAATTTTCTCGTTAAAGACTGGGATGGTCGCACCATCGAGATGGCTGAGGTGTCAAACTAATAGGCCATTTGGCACGCAGATGACCTTTGCCCTCATCTTCTCCAGCCTCTTTTCCTGGCTCAGAGACGAGCGACACCGCTACTGCCGTTACGACCCAGGGCTTGCTTGCTCTGAAGTATTTGCTTGCTGGGGATCGGGGGGAGCTTGCCGTACCACGTAGCTGCCCACAATGATGCGAGCATCTTCGTTGTAGCTGCTGTAGGTTTCTCCGACTCCGTATAGCTTGAGGATGAAAAGGGTATTGTGGTGCTGCTCAATAAAGCTAAGGGCATCCAGCTCATCCCCGTCCTTATTGACGCCCGTCCAGGCGAGGCGCAGGCTGCCGTCCGGCTGCTGCTCTGCGGCTCCCTGCCAGGTAACCTCAGCCAAATCTGCCTGAATTACCTGCTTAAGGCGAGCTTCCAGATCGGCCAGGGGCAAACCGTTTGCTTCGGCTTTAGAGCTGCCAGTGGTCTCAGCTCCATCAGCCTCGGAGTTGCCAGCTTCAGCATCTCCAACTGCAGAATTGCCAGCCTCAGGATCTCCAGTTTCCAAGTATGTAATTTCGCCTCGGAAGCCGCTGTCAGGGGAGTGGAATGCTAGCCCCTGGGGGGAAGGTTGATAGGCGTACCCGGCAGGCAGGGCCAGGGCAAACATTCCGCTCTCGTCCTGGTAAATCTGGACATTGTCAGGCAGGGTTGTGGGGCGATCGCCCCGCACGTCAGACGGTGGGGTCGCGGGAAAGGATGGCGATTGGGGAGCTTCAGAACTGGCGGGAGGCGTGACCGCTGGTGGCGATCCCTGGCAGGCGGCGATCGCCACCGCTCCAACCAGCCAAAGTAAACGGTAGTGAGTCATATTGCGTCAATCAGGCGTCAATGAGCTGACGGGCAAAAGGTCTGGATTTGGTGACGTCAGGCTGGGGGAGGAAGTTCTTCAGCCTTTTCGGGTTTGAGCAGGGGAAAGGCGATCGCGTCTCGAATGCTGGCACAGTCGCACAAAAGCATGACGAGTCTATCGATGCCGATGCCCAATCCGCCTGTGGGGGGCATACCGTACTCCAGGGCGGTGAGAAAATCTTCGTCTACTCCGTGGGCTTCTAAATCGCCAGCGGCTTTGCGGGCCGCCTGGGCCTCCAGCCTTCTCCGCTGGTCAAGGGGATCGGTCAGCTCCGAGAAGCTATTGGCGGTCTCTCGCCCCACAATAAACAGCTCAAATCGCTCCACCAATCCTGGCTTGGTGCGGTGGGGCTTGGCCAGGGGAGAAATCTCTACGGGGTAGTCGATAACAAAGGTCGGCTGCATCAGGATGGACTCGACGGTTTGCTCGAAGGCTTCGTTGAGAACGTGTCCCACACTCTCACACTTGGCCACATCAGTGAGGCCCGCCTGCTGTGCGGCAGCTTTGGCCTCCTCCAGGTCGGTGAACTGGGAGAAGTCGATCCCCGTTTTTTCCTGCACCAGGTCGTGCATGGTCGCCCGTTTCCAGGGCGGTGACAGGTCGATGGTTTTGCCTTGATAGGGGATGGACAGGGTGCCGATGACTTCCTGGGCGATCGCCGCAATCATTTGCTCGGTTAGAGCCATCATGTCGTGGTAGTCGGCGTAAGCCTGGTAAAGCTCCAGGGAGGTGAATTCTGGGTTATGGCGGGTGGAGACGCCTTCGTTACGAAAGACGCGCCCCAGCTCAAAGACCCGCTCAAAGCCACCCACGATCAGCCGCTTCAGGTGCAGTTCCGTCGCGATGCGCAGATACAGTTCGGTTTCCAGAACGTTGTGGTAGGTGATGAAGGGACGGGCCTCGGCTCCGCCCGCCTGGGCGTGCAGCACCGGCGTATCGATTTCGATAAAGTCGCGATCGTCCAGAAATCGGCGGATGGCCGCCGTGATTTGGGCGCGACGACGGAAGGTTTGTCGCACATCCGGATTGACGATCAGATCCACATAGCGCTGGCGGTAGCGCTTCTCAATGTCGGTCAGACCGTGCCATTTGTCTGGCAGGGGCAAAATTGCCTTGGTCAGGATAGCGTAGTGGCTGACGTTGATGGAAAGCTCGCCCTTGTCGGTGCGCCGTACGGAGCCTTTCACGCCCAAAATGTCCCCCACGTCCGTGAGCTGCTTGAGGTGGTTGAAGGCATCCCCATCCACCGCCGCCATGCTCTCCTGAATCTTTTTCTTGTCCAGATAGAGCTGAATAGTTCCTGTTTCGTCCTGGAGGGTGAAAAACGCCAGTTTACCAAACACGCGGCGGGCCAGAATGCGTCCGGCGATCGCCACCTCCACCTCCACCTCCTCTCCGGGGGCAAGGTCGGCATACTGGGACTGCAAATCTGCAGCGTGGTGGGTCGAGTCCCACCGATAGGCGTAGGGGTTCAGCCCCAACTGGTGAAGCTGAGTCGCTTTTTCAATGCGAGTGGCGCGGAGGTCATCAGATGCCATAGGTCAAGGGGGAGTTGGGACTGAGCAGTCCAGGTTCACAAACTCGTCACGGTTCTTCACAGCTTAAACAGTCTAATGCAAAGTGAACCCGCGTGGCATTAATCCTGCTGGCTGGAGAATTGGTAGGCTCCCACTGCCGAAAGCAGCACAGCTACGGCTAGCAAAATGGGAATGCTGTACCAGGGAAATTCTCCCAAAGTCTGGTAAGCCGCTGCCCGCAGGCCCAGGCTGGTGTAGGTGAGGGGCAGGCAGTAAACCAGAATTTTGAGGAGGGCGGGCAGGGTTTGGGGATCAAAAAACGTCGCCCCTAAAAAGGACATAGGTACGATCAAAAAGTTGTTCAGCAGGCCCACATTTTCTAAAGATTTAACATTCAAACCAACGATGACCCCCAGACCAGCAAATACGGCGCAGTTGAGCACCAGCACCAGGAGAAAAAGGGGACTTAGAAAACTCCAATCGCCCGTCACCACCAGGGCAATGAGGATGACGGAGGCAGAAGTCATCAAGCCGCGCACAACCCCCGCCAGCATTTTGCCTAAGAACAGCGCCAGGGGATGCACCGGCAGCAACAGGATTTCCTCAAACGTTTTGGTGTAGAGTCGTTCGCCGCAGATGGAAAAGGTGGTGCCGCCAAAGCTAATGGTCATGGACGATAGGGCCACCAACCCCGGCAGAATGAACTCCAGATAATTGGCCCCAGCGGGTGGGGTAATAGCCCGGTCGATGGCGCTGCCCAACCCCAGGCCAAATGCCAGCAAGTAGATCAGCGGCGACACCAGCCCGGATGCGGCGACCTGGGGAATGCGAACCCGCAGGTCGAGCCAGTCGCCCCAGAAGACGGTTAAGCTATCGGTAACCGTCGTTTTTAGCCAGACGAGGTGGGAGGAACCTCCAGACTCGGATAAGAACTTGGACGAGAATTTAGAAATCACGGATTTGAGTTAAATGTGGCTGATAACTGATTCACCTCCAATTCTGGCATTGATTGTCAGGTCGATCTGCTGAGAAACTGGAGTAATTCTGCTAGAATCCGGATTCCATGTCATTCCTGGCCGAGGCGCTTTAAACTGGAGATATCATTGTCTCAATCCTGGCTTTCCTTTCCTGTCTTTACCCTATGAAGCGTAGACCCAAACCTCCGTTGAGACCGTCTAGCCGATATGGCGATCGCTACCCCGAGCCTGACGATCGCCCCGATCGCTTCGCCGACGCCCCTGCCAACCGCTCGTCCATTGGCGCAATGATCAACTCCACCACTTTGGCCATTCTGGGCGCTGTGCTGGTGCTGGGTATTGGTTTGGGGGCATTTTTTGGCTATTCGGCCAACTTCTCCACCGAGAACGTCGCCTCCCGAGTAGTCATTGAAGAAAGCGTCGCCAATCCAGAGGTCTGTGCCCAATATGGGGCGGGCGCAATCACGGTAGATCTGCGCGCTTTCGTCACCCTCAACCCGTTTAAGGTCTTCATCTCCCAACCCCTGATGCAGCCCGGATGCGTTCTGCGCAGCAACAACTGGGCCGTGCTGGAGCAGCGGGATCTGGTCTCCCAGGAAGATGTGCGTCAGTGTAAGCAGCGCATGAATACCTTCGGGTTCACCGGCGATATCAACAAAGCCGATTCACAGCCCAAGGTGGACTGCATCTACGAAAATGACAGCGCCCGTAACCTGTTCTTGAAAACGGGCATTGGCGGTACCCGACCAGAGAGCGATCGATTCTAACCAATCTCCGGATTCATTTGTGAACCAACCCATCGGGGCAAATGGCCATTTGCCCCGATTCGGTGAATCGATTAATCAAAGCGCATCCCCTATTCCGTAAGCGGTTGGGCAGGGCCGAGATATTTTTCCAGGTAAGGGGAAAACACTTCGTAGATCAGCGTCAGGGGCTGGCCGTGGTGCCAGAACAGGTAGTGTCGTCCCCAGAACGGCCCCTCTTCGCCAAACGCGTCTTCCAGGATGGGCGAATGCCCAAAGCAAATACCCTGCACATCCCGGTACAGCTCCGTACGCAGGCGTGCTAGGCTTGCCCAGATGGGTAAAGAGCGATTTTGGAGATACTCATCCACGTGGTTGGCCTCCCACCAGGAGGTGGCATAAGCCAGCCGCTGACCGGAGGCAGTCCGTAGCCACACCTGCCGCCGCAGCCTTGGCCCCGGCACCATTTTGATCAGCGCAGGGGCATGGTCCAGATCGTTGCCAATCAGCGACATGTCGATTACATCCACCTCGGTGCGTTCTCCTGTCAGGAGCTGGAGATGCCGGGTGGGAGAACCGTCGCCCAGCAGAAGAATTTGCCAGGTGGGGGAAAGCTGCTGGTGGGGCAACCCCCGCTGAACCCAATCTTCACCGCCCTGCCAGATTGGGCGAAGGGCGTGCCAGGTGCCGGTAGAAGGCGCAACGTCGCTGGGAGGATGGGCTGGGGTCAATGTCCTTCACAAAAGTTAATCTCACCATCTGCCATCATAATACGGACACCTGCGTCTCTGCACGGTCTTGCCCTTGAGATGTCAATTGGCAACATGTCTCTGAGGAAAATTTATCCCTCTTTCGCCAGGGGCGGACGGTGCCGCCAGGGATTGATCGCCTCAAGCTGGGCGGCAACAGCGATGATAGTGGCCTCATCTGCAGGTCGGCCCACAATCTGCACGCCGATGGGCAGCCCATTGGAGCCAAACCCAGTTGGCAGGGCAACCACCGGCTGGCCCGTGGCGTTGAAGGGCGGGCAGGGGGCAATCCAGCGGGTAATTTCATCTAACGTTTCGGCGGGGCTGAGGTCGGCCCATTCACCTACCCGGATAGGCGGGTGTAGATAGGTGGGCAGAACAACCGCATCAAACTGGCTCAGGTGGCCGATAAGGCGACGGGCGATCGCCTGCATTTGCCACAGCGCCTTAAAATACCCCCCCGCCGAGTCTTGATGGGAGAAAAACCACTGGTTCATGGGGCTGAGGGCTTCCGGCGGAATTCCCGCTGCACCAATTCCAGCCCGGAACACGACGGTAAAGGGTTCAATGAGTGCGGAAATGTCGAGGGCGGTGGGTTCTACCTGGTGTCCCAGGGTTTCGAGGTGCTGCACCGTGTCGAGGACGGCCTGTTTGCAGGAGGATTCGGCTTCATCAAGGGGCTGAACGGCAGTGAGATAGCCAATGCGGAGCGATCGCCCCACTCCCTGCTGCGCCGCCTGTCGTGCTGTCGCCAGAAATGAGGGCTGGGGCGCAGGAAGCCAGTAGGGGTCGCCCGGCACATATCCGGCGATGGCATCGATGAAGGCAGCGGCGTCGGCCACGGTACGGGCGAGGGGGCCATTGGTGGCAATGCCGCCGGGGGTGTCGCCAATGGGTGCGTAGGAAATGCGGCCCCGCGCAGGTTTGATACCTACCAGACCGCAGCAGAACGCTGGTCCCCGAATTGAGCCGCCCCCGTCTGACCCCTGGGCGATCGCACACAGCCCCGCCGCCAGGGAAGCTGCGGCCCCCCCACTCGACCCACCTGGGGTATAGTCCAGATTCCAGGGATTGCGAGCGGGCGGTAAGCCGTGGGGTTCGGTGTAGGGCAGGGTTCCCAGCTCAGGGGTTGCGGTTTTACCCAGGATGATGAACCCAGCCTGCTGAATGCGCATCACCGTGGCATCGTCGAAGGTCGCGACATTGTCGGTCAGGGCGGCGGTTCCCAGGGTAAAGCGAACCCCGTTCATAGGATTGAGATCCTTGACTGAAATGGGCACGCCAAAGAAGGGGGGCAGCTCGTCTGGGTTCGCAGTTTTGGCGATCGCCTCGGTCTTTTCTGCCGCTTCCTTCAACGCCCGGTCAGCAAGAATTGTCAGGTAGCTATTAACTTGGGGGTCAATAGACTGAATCCGGCTGAGGTAGAGTTCAACCAGCTCAACCGGCGAGACAGTTTTTTGGCGAATCAGAGTGGCTTGGTCAAGCGCTGGTGTAAATGCCAAATCTACAGAATTCATGATTTCCAGGAGCGCAGATCACTATAGCTGACTCTAACAGCAAATTTTCGTCTTCCCCAGGGTTATCAGATCCAGTTTGGAAATTGGCGATTCCTGCGACGCTCAGACAAACTGGTGCGCTACTGCCCTTCACTTCGCTTCCTCGCCATCCTCCGCTTCAGAGGAGGATTGGCTGGGAAACTTACACTCCACCTGAACCTTAATGTTGCAGGCAGCGGTTCCCGACGCGATGTAGGGAATGCCCGTGGCCACATCAACGGTGACGCCAAATTCCAGGGAAACTTTCTCGATTTCCGCAAAGGCCACATTCTGGAACGCCCGCAGCGTATTGAGGGTATAGGTTCGGATGAGGGCATCCATGGACTGTCCCCGCCCCTTCAGGCGAGCCGCCATGCGGGCGGCGGCAACGCTGGGGCTTTTAGCCGTACGGGTGATTTCCTCCTCGTCTTCGTCAGGAAAACCCAGGTCGGTCTCTACCTCCGAAACGTCGAGATCTCCAGACGCTTCCAGGTAAACGATGCTGCCATCCTCTAGTTCTACGGGTTTTAGCTTACCCATGGGATATCTCCGTGCGATCGGCAAAAGTGCGTACTCATGCGCATTCAGTAGATTTTCGGTCAGGGCATATTCGGTCAACCATTCAGTGGATCGAATGGTTGAGGTTAGATATTCTAATCATTTCAAACCCTGAATCTTGCGATATTATCCTCCCAAAGATACCCGAAACGATGTGGGGCAGCTCCCCTTTTGCTGCGACTCGCTTTTCCATGGAAGCCCTTCTGGGGGAAAAATGAATCAGGTACTATTACCGATTAGCGGCATAAAGTGGTGAAGTAGTTCCGTATAATCTACTCTTCCTGAAAAAGTAGAGTAATGGATAAAAGAAATGGCTAGGAGTTTTCCAACCGAGAATCTACATAAGCAAACAAATCGCTTAAAATACCTGACGTCAAGCTTGTTTGTTAATAGATTTTTCAAAATTTCAAGCCATTCTCCTCATTTTTACCTTGATAAGTCAAATGGCTGTTGTAGTTTTTAATGTTTGCAGGGCATTATGTCTCTATGAGGCATAAACATTGCTCCAACAGAACTAGCCCCTTAAATAATTCAGAGACTAAGCAGCCAACTTTCATCACTAATACTCCAGAGTCTCTGCCCGTTAATTCGTGTTTTCTGAAGACAGAACTTCACCAACCTCTGCCTTAAAAGAATATTGGACCTGCCCTGGTAATTTTCACCCGCCTGTAGACGGGTGAAATATTTTAACGCCTTTTTTCTTAAACAAACTGCCAGTATTTTAGCCAGTTTATATTTTCGGACTCTTTGAGCCTCGATTTGTGCTGCTTGCGATCGCCCATTTTCGTCCGTTACCCCGTTCAGTTACTGCGTCTACCCAACGAGAGGATCTGTTTCCTATGGTTTTGAGCCACTCCAGCAATCAGGCCAGCATTTGCTTCATCGACACCAACGTTTCAGACCATGATGTTCTACTCCAGGGAATCCGTGCCTCTGTTGAGGTCATCTTGCTCAACTCCCACCAAGACGGTCTACTCCAAATTACAGAAGCCCTGGCCACCCGTCCGGAAATTTCTGTCATCCACATCATCGCCCACGGCTCCCCCGGCACCCTCTACCTGGGTAACAGCGAACTCAGCCTCACCACCCTCGATCGCTACACCGAGTACTTAAAGGCTTGGTTCAATCCCAAATCCAAAATCCAAAATCCAAAACCCGCCCTGCTTCTCTACGCCTGCAACGTCGCCGCCGGAGACGCCGGAGAAGAATTTATCACCAAACTCCATCAGGTTACCGGAGCAAGCATCGCTGCCTCTACCACCCGCGTCGGTAACGCTGCTTTGGGAGGCAATTGGAACCTTGATTACCGCATTGCTCATCCCTGTGCGGCGATCGCATTCACCCGACCCACCCAACAGGCGTATGCAGGCGTATTGAATCTTGATACCGACGGTGACGGCATTGCCGATACGAGCGACCTGGACGACGACAACGACGGCATGCTCGACACTGAGGAGGGCTTTGGGGTTGTCACCTCAGTTGCCAGTATTAACACAAATGGCTACACCTACGATACCAACGTCTCTAGCCAAACCTTAACTGGGCTTGGACAAACAGGAAGCAATTCCTTCTCGTTCAAATCCGAGTTGCAGGGAAGTGCAACTTGGGGAACCAGTGCAGTCAGGCTCATTGAAAGCGGATTTGGTCTAACTGACTTTATTCAGGTGCAGCCTAAAGATACAAATCTCCTAGGTGGCGCAAATATAGCGGTTTACACCTTTACCTATGAAAAGCCCACACCCATGTCGCTGGTCATTGGAGGACTCAACAATGACGATGCGGTCTCGTTTCGAGCTTTCAATGGAACCACAGAGATTCCGCTAACGTCGGCTAATTTTGTCAACCTTGCTTCTACGGTCAGCGAACTTTCGGGATTCCCGCCCAATACCTACGGTACTTCTAATACAGATGGTGGGGTTGATCCGACGGTCAACGAGATGACCTTCATAATTGACCAACCCATTACTGAGCTACAGATTCGCTCTGGCAAGAGTGATGGCGACGCTGGCAACGTGACCCTTGGGTTCCACACCCTTACCTATGGAACCACCTCGTCAGGACAAGATACGGACTTAGACGGTGTTGAGGATCACCTTGATCTCGATAGCGATAATGATGGCATTAGTGACCTCGTTGAAAGCGGCGCTGATGCAGCAACCCTAGATCCGGATTCCAACGGCTTCATTGATGGCGCACAGTTTACCGATGGTGACGGCGATGGTCTCGCCGACAGCATTGAATCAGCCAATGGTGCTGACACAGGCACTACGCCAATCGACAGCGAAACAACCCCAGACGGCATCCCTGACTACCGTGACCTCGACTCTGACGACGATGGCATTCCTGACACGGTCGAAGCCCGACCAACGGCTGGCTACACCACTAACGATGGTGATGTAACCAACAACGATGCCGATGGTGACGGAGTTATAGACCAGTTCGACGCCAACGACGGCACCACGGGCGACTTTGGCGGTACTTTTGCAACCCCCGTCAACACCGACGGTACAGATAATCCCGACTACCTGGATACCGACAGCGACAACGACGGCATCGACGATATCAATGAAAGCGGCCTTACCCTGAGCGGCAACGATGACAATGGCGATGGCATTGATGATGCTGTCAATGCATCCCCCTCAGACCCCAATGGAGACATCAACAATCCGCTCAATGACCTTGCCAATGTTGACGCAGATAATTCCGACGTTGACTACCGTAGCCTTGATGGAACCGCCCCCTTTATTGACCTTAATGCTACGACTAACCTGACCTTCAGTGCCCCAAATATCACCCTGGTCAAAGACGCAGGTAATAACAGCCACGTCAATACGGTAGCCCGCTACAACAATGTAGGCACCACGGCTGGGGGGCAGTCAATTGACATGGTGGCGACGATTGTTGCTCACTCTAATCCAGATCCGTCACGGGGCGTTCTCTTTGGTGTCAGTGGTAACGACTTTCAGATTGACATTCCAGGGATAAGTGGACAAACGGTTAACGTTACGGTTGAGTATCAGTTCGTTGTGAGCGGAACTGGCACCGACCCAGTTACTAACCCAGCCATCCTGGTGGATGTGCCAGAATTTAAGTTCACCATCAAGGATTTTGATGATGTTTCGCAACGGACTGAAAGCGTTACCGCATCGGGAATTTCTAGCTATGCAGTGAATGACCCCACAGAAGTTGACATTGCTGATGCTGGTGGTAATTTCACCTTCACAGGAACCACACAGAATACTGAAACCGATGCCGATGCCGCAGTCGAACTAATCTACAACACTCGAAATACCTTCCAGGTCACCTACACGTCTGTCTTCAAACAATCTAACCAAGCTGGATTTGTTCATGATGGTAACGGCGAGTTTACTTTTACCAGCCCCGCAATCACAGTCCTGGATGACACCATCAATGACTACAGCACCGTCTTTACAGAAGATGGCCCTCCAGTTAACGTCGCCGACCCTACGGCTGCCGATATTAATGACTTCGCCGAAAACGACATTACCAGCCTCATCATCGTCGTTGACCCAACTAAGGTTGTGGACGGGGGAGCTGAAATTGTTTCCATCGGTGGAACAGACTTTTCTTTGGATACTGACGTTACCACGCCTGTTCAGGTAACGGTTGGTGCAACCCAACTCAATATCACCTACGACAGCACCGTTGGTCGTTTCGTATTAGTTGCAAGCAGCGGCGGCAGTGTCTTACCCCAGGGTAATCTGGACATATTGTTGCGCGGCATTACATATCGGAATACTTTAGATGAGCCGACACCGGGCGATCGCACCCTGGAATTTACCGCGACTGACCTATCCGGCGCAATCAGCACGCCAACAGCGGTATCCACCATTACGGTTATCCCGATCAACGACCCACCCGTTCTAGATTTAGACGACGATAATAGCAGTCTTGCATCAGGTAGCGGCTACCAGGTTACCTTCACCGAAGGTGGCAATGCGGTGGCGATCGCCGACAGCGACACCACAATTACCGATGCTGATGACACCAACATCGAATCAGCCACCATCACCCTGACCAATGCCCAAACAGGCGATATTCTCTCTGGTGCTTCCCTACCTGCTGGCACGGGTATCAGCATTGATGGGGCTTCCACCAACACCCAAATTATCCTGACTGGCTCTGGAACACTGGCAGAGTACCAGGCAGCGATCGCCTCCATCACCTTCGGAAATACTGAAGCCAATCCAAATACGAGCGATCGCACCATCACGGTGGTAGTCAACGACGGCACCGACGACAGCAATACGGCAACCA
>JAYKGU010000137.1:0-5168 GCA_035285585.1 Synechococcales cyanobacterium | reverse complement strand
TATCTGTTCTGCTATTATCTGTTGTGTACCTCGGCCATGGTATTACCCTCATGGGTACTCTCTGTCTTCTTTCAATCGTTGTGAGTAAAACTGCATTGAAAAACGAAGGTTAGAAAACCAGGGCACTCCCACGGTTTTCTAACATGAATTTAATTGTGCTGACCTACTTACTCATGTTTTAGTTAGCGCTAAAAGCTCGTAACCGTCTCCAGAGCTTTAGGTTTTACCGCGTTCAACTCAACTTGGCGCGATGGCGATCGCCCTGTTAGCTAGCGGCAATTAAAATTTCCAGAGTATGTTTGGCAAACTGTGCTCCGGTAGGATTTCCCTCAATCGTTGCCATCAAACTTGCTCCTCCAATCAACAGTAAATACTGCTGTGAGAATGCGATCGGATCGCCAACTCCTGCTTCTGCAGCCAATTGCATAATGTATTCGCGAATCTTTTCCCTCAACTGAACCGAGACCTGGTGGGCGGGATGAGAGGCATCCGCAATTTCTAAAACAACATTGATAAACGGACAACCTCGAAAATGAGGTTCAGAATACCATTTCTGAAGCACATCAAAAGTTGCCAGAAGCCGCTCTTTCGCTGTCCCGCCCTTGCTGTTGACGGCTTCTTCAAACCAAGCAATCCACTGATTTGCTCGATGTTGCATGACTTCGAGAATTAAGTCATCTTTTGAAGGGAAATGTCTATACAACGTTCTTTTGGCAACTCCTGACTGGGCAATGACCTCATTGATGCCAACGTTTTGAGTGCCCTTTTGATAAAAGAGCTGCGATGCTATTTCTAAAATTTGCTGCCGAGCAGCACTCGTTTCGGAAGTCGCCATAACAAAGTAGACAAACTTGTCTCTACAGAGATATACTAGCAGCAATCAAAGGGAGACAGAGTTGTCTCCTTGAGCAAGGGGGGTTGGCTTAACCAGGCTTGATGAGGCAGGGCGATTTGTCCTGCGAGTTTGTTATGCGTCAATTTACATCATTTGAAAAAAGGAGCTTACTTTATGGCAGGAGTTTCTAAGAAGCCTGATCTAAATGATCCAAAACTACGGGCCAAGCTGATGCAGGGGATGGGGCACAACTACTATGGAGAACCCGCATGGCCCAATGAACTCCTCTACGTTTTCCCAGTG
The DNA here is from genome assembly GCA_035285585.1 of Synechococcales cyanobacterium. GTDB lineage: Bacteria > Cyanobacteriota > Cyanobacteriia > CAKZMO01 > CAKZMO01 > JAYKGU01. The sequence continues at coordinate 4,030 of JAYKGU010000137.1, read as the reverse complement.
GTTATGCTTGGAACTTTCGCTTTGTGTGTAGGTTTGGCAGTACTTGACCCAGCTATGATTGAGGAGCCTGCCAATCCTTTTGCGACGCCGCTAGAAATTCTTCCAGAGTGGTATCTTTATCCCGTTTTTCAGATTCTCCGCGTTGTGCCGAACAAACTATTGGGCATTACGCTGATGGTTGCTATCCCATTGGGTCTCATGTGCATTCCATTTATCGAAAGTGTCAACAAATTCCAAAATCCATTTCGTCGCCCAATTGCCACAACTATTTTCCTGATTGGTACTTTAGTCACACTTTGGCTTGGAATTGGTGCCACTTTGCCAATTGATAAGTCTTTAACCTTTGGGCTGTTTTAGGTACTTTAACAGGACTCCAATCTACTGTCTCAAACCAGAAGTTCAGATGCGATCGCCTCTGAAAGTCGTCGTAGTCTTTCCATTGGGCGATCGCAAGCGCACTACCTGACAGCGAACCCGACCGCCACAAAGCCGCACCGAACCGCCCGGCACTGAAACCGCCAACCGCCCCAGTCCCGACGAAACACACTACACGAGCACCGAATAGCCCGACCACTTGACCACGCTGACGCGAGGAATCCATACAATGGATCTAACTAGAAAAGTTTGATTTCGAATGATGGCGACTCCTCGTAAAACTCCTGCCCAGGCTGCTCAAGAACCATTCATTCCCACCATGCGGGAACTGGTGAGGGCCTACCAGGCATTCTCGGTCTGTTCAGAAGCTCACATCCGGCAATTTAATCTCACCCCGGCACAGTTTGATGTGATTGCGACCCTGGGTAACACCAACGGGATGAGTATGGGTGATTTGGGAGAGAAAACCTTAATTACGAAGGGAACTCTGACGGGAGTAGTCAATCGCCTCGTGAAAAAGCAGTTCGTATACCGGGAAACCCCTCCCGAGAATCGCCGCAGCGTCATCGTGCAGCTGACCCCCACAGGCCAGGAGGTATTTGAGCAGGTCTTCCCAACTCACATTGCCTATCTCAAGGAACGGTTTGAGCAACTGAACTCGTCGGAGTTGGAATTGCTCAAAGTCTTGCTGGGCCGCTTAAGGGAAGTGTTCTAGCAAGCGATCGCCAAAATCCTCTTGTCAAAACCAGGAATTGTCGATTACCATTTCAATATAGTTCTAGTTAGAACTGTTTTGACTAGAAGCAAAGATTATCAGGGTGGCCTATGCTATGGCGTTACGCTTCCGCGTTAGAACATTCAAGAGGTGTGGAACCCCCGCGTCGCGGGGGTTCCACACTCAAACCTTAGCCCGTAGGGCCATACCTGCTGTCCCTAGAGCTGTAAACCCCAAAACTACCGAGCTGTGGGGACGATGTCGGGCGATCGCCCACTAAATACCTTGTGTTTTTTATATTTCTAGTTAGAACTATTTCAAAAGCGATGGATGAGATTAGGCCAGCACCGGAGTGAACCCACCATGAACAGCCTACCCAGTCTATTTCTATCCCATGGCGCGCCGGATCTGCCTCTGCGCAGGGAAGCCGTCACCCAATTTCTTCGCTCCCTCCATCGGCAGTTTCCTAAGCCACAGTCAATTCTGGTGATTTCGGCCCACTGGTCTACTGAGCTGCCGCTGGTGAGTGCGGCTACTCAACCGCAGACCATCTACGACTTTGCAGGATTTCCTCAACAGCTTTATCAGTTGACCTACCCGGCCCCCGGTGCGCCAGAGCTAGCTCAGAGGGTGGTGGGCTTGCTCACTCAAGCAGGCATTGCCTGTGCCACTCATCCTTCGCGAGGCTTTGACCACGGGACCTGGACGCCCCTCCTGCTGGCATACCCTGATGCTGATGTTCCAGTGACCCAACTGTCCATCCAAGCATCCCGTGGCCCAGCCCACCACTGGAAGTTGGGCCAGGCGTTGGCGTCTTTGCGTCACGAGGGGGTGCTGATCATCGGCAGCGGCAGCGCCACCCACAATCTGTTTGCCCTCAACTCCCCAAGTGCATCTCCGCCAGCCTGGGTAACAGAGTTTGATGAATGGCTGGCAGGGGCGATCGCGCAGGGAGACTACCCAGCCCTGCTCAACTATCGGCAACTCGCCCCCCATGCCCAGAAAAACCACCCCACGGAGGAGCATCTGTTGCCGCTATTTGTAGCAATGGGAGCCGCCGGGGAAGGGGCAAAGGGAATTCGACTGCACCAGAGCTACACCTACGGTGTGCTCAGCATGGCAGCTTTCGCATTCACAACTACAACACTCAATTCAAAAGGAGATAACCCATGGCCCTTGGCAGGTTAGTAGACGGAAAATGGACCACCCAGTGGACGGAGCGCGATGAGCAAGGACAGTTTAAGCGCATGCCCACCCAGTTTCATCAGTGGGTGACTGCCGATGGTTCCAGCGGCTTCAAGGCCGAAGCGGGACGCTATCACCTCTACATCTCGTTAGGCTGTCCCTGGGCGCACCGGACGGCAATTTTGTGGAAATTGAAAGGCTTGGAGAATATCGTGGGCCTGTCCATTGTTGACCCGGTGATTAGCGAGCAGGGGTGGCGGTTTTCAGACTATCCAGGCAGCATTCCCGATACCGTCAACCAGGCGGATTATCTGTGGCAGGTGTATGTGAAGTCGAATCCGACCTATACGGGACGGGTGACGGTGCCCGTGCTGTGGGATAAGCAGACCCATCAAATCGTCAACAATGAATCCCGCCAGATTATTCAGATGCTTAATTCTGCCTTTGATGGGCTGGGGGCAAAGCCAGTCGATTTCTATCCAGCCCCGTTGCGGGAGGCGATCGATCGCACCCTGGATGCCATCTATCAACCGATCAACAACGGTGTCTACCGCAGCGGCTTTGCTGCCTCCCAATCGGCTTACGAAGCGGCAGTGACGGAGCTATTCCAGGCGTTAGACCACTGGGATGGGGTACTGGGTGAGCAGCGGTATCTTTGTGGCGATCGCCCCACGCTGGCGGACTGGTGCCTGTTTACAACTCTGTTTCGGTTTGATCTGGCCTATTACGGCTTGTTTAAGTGCAACCGCAAGCGACTGGTGGATTTCTCAAATTTGTGGAACTACTGCCGAGATTTGTACCAATACCCTGGTGTGCAGTCGGTTTGTAGCATTGATCACGTCAAGCAGCTCTACTACGCAGGGCTGCCGGAGCTGAACCCCAGCCAGGTGGTTCCCGTTGGCCCCGAGATTGACTTTGGGCTATCCCACAACCGTCAAAAGTTTAGAGAAATATTGATCCACCCCCTTGACACCTACCTACCAGGTGGTAGATACTCCAATTATGGAAAACAAAACTGCTCAACAGATTTTGGACGTCGCCCAAGAGATGGTGCGTAGCCGGGGGTACAGTGCCTTCAGTTACGCTGATATCTCAAAGCAAGTGGGCATTCGCAAGGCCAGCATTCACTATCACTTTCCCTCGAAAGATGACCTGGCGCGAGAGCTGGTGAAGCGGTACCGACAGGGGATGGCGCGCCAGTGCGACCTGATCTCCCAGTCGGGTGCCAGTCCAAAAGAGCAGCTCAGGCAGTTTGCCGACCTCTATCGCCAGGGCTTAGAGGCAGGCCAAATATGCCTCTGTGCGATGCTGGCTGCCGATCTGGCTGTTTTGCCAGAGACGGTGCAGGCAGAAGTGCGGTTGTTTTTCCAGCAGACCGAAGCCTGGCTGGCTGAACTGCTGAAGCGGGGATGCGAAACCGGGGCTTGGGACTGCACTTCAGCAGACGCAAAAGTCTTGGAGGCAAAAGGGCTGATTGCCCTGCTGCAAGGCGCGCAACTCATCGCCCGTTCGGAGGCAGATTGCAGTCAAGCCTTTGAGCGAATTGTCTACCCGATGCTTCCCCGTTGATGACAGATATTTTTTTGCTCCAATACCTACCTTCTAGTAGGTAAATACTTCTCAAACACTTATCGAATATTGAAGGGTTCGGGAACCGGATAAAACCCCTGGCTTCAGACATGGGGATACAGACGGTTCCCGCGCCAGATGAAATCTGGCAGTCTTTTGCTGAATGTGATAGCGTAAAAATATGAT
>JAYKGU010000136.1:0-12545 GCA_035285585.1 Synechococcales cyanobacterium | reverse complement strand
CTGCACCCCTGGGATGGCCTGACACCGGGCAATCACGTCCGATGGGTAGAGCGATCGCCCCCACTCCCAGCCCTGGCCGTCCAATCCACCCATCAAAGGATGGAGGAATTGATACAGGGTGCTGAGCAACTGCTGGCGCAGGTGGGCACGCCCCTCTGCATTGCCATACCGTTCCTCCGCCACAATTTCGACATAGGCTTTGACGCGCACATACTCCGGTGCCGCCAATTGCACCTGAATCCCCAGGGGCTTGCGGTCGGCCAGATAGGCCAGTATTTCCTCCTGCAGGGTTTCCGAAAGCTGAAATGCCGGATCGGGAGGCGTGCCGCCACTGGGTTCCCATTCCCCGTCCGGACGGGGTACCACCAGCAAACCCACCCTCCCCGGTGTTTGATCCGCCAATTGGGTGAGACAGCGAACCCGGCCAACACTGCGGTGCGATCGCAACGCTGCCCGCTCAAAGTCCTCCGGCGTCACCGCCGTTTCCCGCGTGCGTAAGAGCTGGGGCACCCGCATCACCGCCTGGGATAGGGATTCCGGATCGCTGCCGCCTTGGGCGTCATGGTGGTTGATGACCCCTTTGATGTAGGGAATGGCGGTTTTCAAAACCTTGAGCTTGCTCGCCTGAATGTTACCAAAGCTCCCGCCACCGCTGCGATAGGCTACCATGTAGATCTCCGCCCCCGGTGGAGGCACCCGGCCATACTGCCGTTCCCATCGCTCTGGCTCCAGGGACGAGGCGGGGAGGGTCGGCGCAACGGCAACGTCCCCCATTTCCCGCCGCACCGTGCGTCCCCAGGCCTGTAGTTGCTGCCGCTGCTGAATCTGGTGTTTCAGGTGCAGTGGTTCTCGCACTAAGGGGCCAAACTGTACCGTGCCGGTGATGGCGTCCAGGGTGTAGTGGGGATTGTCAAAACCAGATTCGGCAAAGTCCGGCACCTCCTGCCAGTTTTCCACGGGTTGACCCGGTGGCCGCACCTGAATGTGTTCGTGCGATCGCCGCTCTAAAATCGGTCGCCCCTGTAGTTGAAAGCTTTGCCCCGGCCTACCATCACTCACCCCCAGCAATTCTGCCTCAATCTGCACACACTGGCTGGCTCCCACCGTTCCCCCAATGGCCCGTATGGATAGCTCGGTGATGGCAGGGGAAAAGTTATAACCCGGCTGGGAGGCGGCAAGGTCTGTATAAACGCAGCGAATCCAGTAGCCACTGTAGTCGCTAAAGCTGGCCCTTGGCAAAGATTCAGGCAGGTGCAGCACGACATCGGCCCCATCTTTGGCGGGGTCGAGTCCGGCCTGGGCCAGTTCATGAAAGCTAAACCCCTTGGTCTGGTCATCCTCCCGCACCCGCAGGATGGGCCGCCAGATCTGTCCGTCCCAGGCTTCCCACTGGATGGGGGCATGGTCGGGAATGATGCCCGTGCCCGTAGCGGGTTCACCTTTGACGTTGATGGCAATGACGTTGCCAGACAGGTGGCCATCTGGCTCCTCCAGCACTAGATAGAAACAGTTGCCCGGTTGGGACTGGCGGAACAGCTCAGTGCGGCCAATTTCCAGCCACTGGCGATCGCGCTCATGCAAAGAATGGCGAAACCGATTATCCCGCTCTCGAAAGCTGGGCTGAACGTCGCAACTATCCCCATGGAGCAGATGTTTGATCTGGGGAACCCCAATGACCAGTGGCTGGTCGGTGGTGAAGATCACCGCCGCTTCTGTCTCGGTGCGGACGGTGGCTACTTCGGTGTGGCCGGGAATGGCGATCGCCCCCGGCTGGGCCTGGCTCAGATAGAAAGTGATATCAGTACGGGCTGGGGTAGGTGGCAGCAGCCGAATCCCCAGCATTTCTAAAAATAAAACATAGTTGCGGCGCGGCACCTGGTTAAACCGCAGGAGCATTTGATCGGTGAGCCATGCAAATAGCTCAACCAGAGTGATACCAGGATCGCCAGGGTTATGGTTTGTCCACTCAGGGCAGTAGCGGGGAATGCGGAGGATACACTCCTCAACCAGGTCTTTGAAGGTGCGATCGTCCAGGTCCGATTTGGGGAGTTGGGGGAGGAAATCAAAGTCCATGGTTAGTCTCCAGCGATGAGCAGATAAAAGGGATAGACAAGACTACGCAGATCATGGCTATCTTTGGGCTGGTAGATGATTTCAATGTCAACTTTGCCGCGCACTGGGTCAGGGTCGGTGCGAACTTCTTTGAGAATGAGGCGTGGCTCCCACATTTCCAAAGCTTCTTCCACGCAAAGCCGGATACTCAGCAAGGTTTGAATGCTCAACGGCTCAAAGGCCAGGTCAGCCAGGCGAGAGCCAAAGGTGGGCCGGTAAACCCGCTCCCCCAACTGGGTACGCAGAATAATCCAGATGGATTCCTCCAGATTGGGGGCACCGCTGCTGAGCTGAAGACTCCCCTGGGCATTAACCTGCAGGGGAAAGGCAAAGCCCGCCCCCACCCATTCATGTATTTTTCGATCTGAAAGATCCACCACGGCTGCATGGCTCCGATTAAATGCTATAAATGCTAGATTTCATCAAGGCGGCACCAGGGTAGTGCAAACTGTGCCACCGAGCAGGTACTTCCGACCTTGCTTCAGATATATCACCGATATCGGTCAGATAAAGTCAGGCCATTGTTCATCTGAAGTCAGATGACCGGTTTAGAGCGTTGAGCCAAGCAAATCTCAGTCTGCTGGGAGAGGGTTATCTGTTAGGTGCGATCGCCCCCAACCCAACCAGGGGCGATCGCGCCCAGCAACGAATTCGCGGGATAGGGGCGATCGCCCCTATCCCCGCACTTGATTATAAGTGTGATACCTTGCCAGGGTATAGTTGCAAGGATAGTTCGCTATTTCAATATCTGTCGGATCTGCTTGGGGATTGAATTTTCTTTTGTAAAATGGCCTCACCAGAGGGGGGCTGAAAGTGCTTCGAGATGTTTTGCATCCCCGGTTTTGAAAAATCCATACCAGGCTTCCAAAGTTGCTGGAGTATACAGATCAAGCGCTTTGAAGATCTGGTAAGCAAATTCAAGGGGGGCGGTGGAATGTGCGGTGATCACATTATCGGCCATGACCGCGGGCTGTTCTTGATAAAAAGCTGCGCCTTTATAATCCGCTGTGGCTTGAAGATAGGCCAATGAATTGCTAGTGTGGGGTTTGTCATCTAAAATGCCAGCTCGGGCCAGTCCGGCGGTTGCTCCACAAATAGCCGCAATGGGGATGTTGGATTGCAGAAAAGCCTTTGCTGTTTCTAAGATTTGGTCGGTTTTGCCCTCATTCCAGGCTTCGCCTCCAGGTAAAATCAGCATTGCTCCCTCGTCAACTTCATTCAGGCAAACATCGGGAAGAATCGTCATGCCGCCAATCGTGGTGACGGGATCATTGGTCAGGCCCAAAGTTTGCACACAGTAGCGGTCGGGCTGTTGTTGAAAGTCCGGGCTGTTAATGCCTGCGATCGCATACCCAGCTTCCCAGTCAGCCAGGGTATCAAACACAAAAAGATACACAATTTGCTTGTCCATCGCCGTTGGACCCCGTAGAGCTTAATAAGTAGCTAATCAAAATTACTTTCATGGGGATACCCCCTGGCAGGGGTACATGCCCTCATAGGTTCTAACTAATTAATAGTGCTTAAACACTTTATTCATAGTACGAGTGAGCTTTTTGCTCATCGCCCTGCCGGGTGATTCTACACGCGCTACGCGGTTTGTGGATGCCCCTTGGTCTGTATACTTCGTTCGACATCAACTTCTATCAGAACTTTTGTCGGTTAACCAGGTTCCTCCCGATCTTTACTGGCGAAGCAAAATTTAGTATGATTGTTCTATTCTGGATTCAGCACTGCTGGAGAGGTTGCCGATGATAGTCCTGCGTCCTGCAACGATGGCTGATCTAGACCTGCTGCGCCGCTGGGATGAACAACCCCACGTGATTGCCTCAGACCCTAACGACGACTGGGGCTGGGAGGCGGAGCTGGGACATAACCCGGATTGGCGCGAGCAGCTCATTGCTGAAGTTGAGGGCCGCCCCGTCGGATTTATTGAGATCATCGATCCAGCCCGTGAAGATAGTCACTACTGGGGGAAGATTCCAGCAAACCTGCGGGCCATAGATATTTGGATTGGAGAAGAAAGGGATCTGGGCCAAGGTTATGGCACCAAAATGATGCAGCTTGCCCTGGCCCGCTGTTTTGCAGACCCCGCTGTAACCGCTGTGCTGGTCGATCCGCTGGCAAGTAACACCCGCGCCCACCAATTCTATGAACGCCTGGGCTTTCGCTTCCTTGAGTCCCGCCGCTTCGGCCTGGATGACTGCTACGTCTACCGGCTGGAGCGAGCCAATTGGCAGCCTGAAACCTCGTGATCAGAAGGGAATTTTCAGCTATGGCAGAAACAATCGTTCCTGAAATTCGCCAGACCTTAGAGGAAATTTACCGCACTGAATCGCGGCGGGTCTTTGCCACCCTGATTCGGTTGCTGGGCAGCTTTGATTTGGCTGAAGAAGCCCTCCACGATGCCTTTGCCGCCGCCGCCGAAAAGTGGCCCCAGGAAGGCATACCGACTCGTCCCTATGCCTGGTTGGTGTCCACCGGGCGCTTCAAGGCGATCGACACCCTGCGCCGCCGCACCCGCTTCGATGCCTCGCTGGTCGATTTGGCCGCCAAGCTTGACACCGCAACGACTCCGCTGGAAATTGCCGACGACAGCCAGGTGGAGGACGATCGCCTGCGGCTCATATTCACCTGCTGCCACCCGGCCCTCTCCCCCGAATCTCAGATCGCCCTTACCTTAAGGGAAATCTGTGGCCTCACCACCGAAGAGATCGCCAGTGCTTTTCTGGTTTCACCGTCTACCCTAGCCCAGCGCATTGTGCGGGCCAAAGCCAAAATTCGCGCTGCGGGCATCCCTTATCAGGTGCCGTCGAAAGAGGAGTTGCCAGAGCGATTAGAAACCGTCCTTCAGGTGATTTATCTGGTGTTCAACGAAGGCTATGCGGCCTCCTCTGGTGACTCTCTGACGCGATCGCACCTATCCCAAGAAGCAATTCGGCTGGGGCGGTTGCTGATGGAACTGCTGCCCGATCCTGAAGTGATGGGTCTGCTAGCCCTGATGCTGTTACAGGAATCCCGGCGCGAGGCCCGTACCTCGCCTACAGGCGACCTGATTTTGCTGGAGGACCAGGATCGCTCCCTGTGGAATGGGGATTACATTGCCGAAGGTCGAGGGCTGGTGCAACAGGTGCTGGCTGGGGGACGGATTGGGGCATATACGGTGCAGGCGGCGATCGCCACCCTCCATACCCAGGCTCCCAGCACCGCCGCCACCACATGGGACCAGATTGTTGCCTGGTACGACATTCTGTTGCAGCTTTATCCGTCTCCGGTCGTCGAGTTGAATCGGGCGATCGCGATCGCCATGCGCGACGGTCCCGCTGAGGGGTTGCAGTTGGTGGACACCTTGCTAGAACAGGGGCACTTGAGCAAATACCACCTGGCTCATGCGGCACGGGCGGATCTGTGCCGACGGTTGGGCAAGACGGACGCCGCCAGGGATGCCTATCAACAAGCCCTGACCCTGGTGAAGCAGGAACCCGAACGCCGTTTTCTCGAAAAACGCTTGCAGGAACTGGACTGAACAACCCTCCAAAGTAATTTTGGAAAAAAGGTTGGCTTCCCTGTCGATTTCCTGCTTTGTCGAACGACTACTCCATGAAAGCAAGAATTTCATAGCCAATTTGGAGGTTCAGATGAAATTTACCTGCCTGGGATACTTTGACGAAGCGCGGTGGGATCAGCTATCCGAAGCTGAGCAAGCAACCCACATGGAAGATTGTTTTGCCTACGACGACGAGCTGCGGCGGGGCGGGCATTTTCTCGGTGGAGAAGCCCTCCAAAGTGCTGAAAATGCCGCAACTCTGCGGTATCAGAATGGTCGCGTTACCGTGACCGATGGTCCCTACGCCGAGACCAAAGAATACCTCGGCGGCGTTTTAATCCTGGAAGCTAGAGACCTGAACCACGCCATCCAACTGATGTCTCAGCATCCCGGCGTTCGCTTTGGCCCCTTCGAGATTCGCCCAGCGGATGAGGCGATGAACGCCCAAATTGAAGCTCGCAACCAAAGCTTTCAGCACGCTTAATTGCAAAGTTCCTTTAGAAAAGCAAAGCTCCATCAGAGGAGAAAACATTATGCAAAGCACCACTGTTGCCCATCCTCCCATCGTGTCGCGGGATGCCTGGTTGCAGGAGCGAAAAGCGCTTCTGCTGGAAGAAAAAGAATTGACCCGACAGCGCGATCGCCTCAATGCCAAGCGGCGGCGTTTACCGATGGTCAAGCTCGAAAAATCTTACAGCTTTGACGCCCCCCAGGGTAAAACCAGTCTGCTGGATCTATTTGAAGGTCGCCGCCAGCTCATCGTCTACCATTTCATGTTTGACCCCGCCTGGGAAAAAGGCTGTATGGGCTGTACGGGATTCGTCAATGCCCTGGGTGATTTGAGTATGTTGGGCGATCGCGACACCACCTTTCTACTCATCTCCCGCGCTCCGCTAGAAAAGCTAGAACGCTACAAAGCCGATCAGGGATGGAATCTGCCCTGGGTCTCTTCCTTCAACAGCGACTTCAATTACGACTTCCATGCCACTCAAGACAAGTCCATTGTGCCCGTTGAGTACAACTATCGCAATGAGAAGGAACTGGAGGAAAGCGGGTCATATTTCACCCAGGGGGAAGCCCACGGTATGAGTGTCTTCTTCCGCTTTGACGACGAGATCTTCCACACCTATTCCACCTACGGCAGAGGCGTCGAAAGCCTGACCGACAGCTACAGCCTCCTCGACATCACGCCCTATGGTCGCCAGGAAGACTTTGAAGACTCGCCCCCCGGCTGGCCCCAAAGACCGACCTACGGCTGATTCAGCGTGAGGCCCTACTCACCAAGTCTTTTACCCACTGCACGCCAACCTCAGAGGAATCTAACTATGAAATACATGCTGCTTGTCTACAGTGACGAAAACGCCTGGACCGAGAACGAACAGGAGCAGTGCTACACTGAATCCATAGCGCTCACCCACCAGCTCCAGGCCAACGGCCAGTTCCTCGGCGCATCGCCCCTACAGCCCGTTGCGACCGCCACCAGCGTGCGTGTCCGCCAGGGTAAACAACTGGTCACCGATGGCCCCTTTGCCGAAACCCGCGAACAGCTCGGCGGCTACTTTTTGATTGATGCTCGTGACCTCAATGAAGCCATCAACATCGCCGGACGCATTCCCGCTGCCCACAAAGGCACCATCGAAATTCGCCCCGTGGTAGAACTCTCTGGTCTTCCTGAAAGTCTTGAAAAAAATACGGTTGACCTGTCGACTTTGTGACCTCGTCTACATAGAAGTATTGTGCTGTGCCTATTGGCTCCATTTATCCCATGCCACTCGGGCAATCCTTGCGATCGCTTCTTCGCGTATCGTACTGTTAGCCATCGAATCTGAAACAAAAACGGCGATCGCCAGATGCTGCCCAGTAAGCCCTTGTCCTTCATGGAAAGCCCGTAGTCATTGCTAGTGGGGACTCGAGACAGGTTCTCCCGCACCGTTTGTCCAGATATCATCTGGCAGCGAGCGATCGCGGTGACAAACCCGATCAAGGTCAGGATACGTGATTGTGTCTACTGGTGCTCGAATGCCGACTACTAAGCATCGCGTTGCCTTGGTGCTACGATTCTCTAGGAAGTGGCCTATCGGTACGCCTGCTTGGAAAGTTGCAGCATCGCCAGGACATAGTACAGTCTCCATGTCTCCTTCAATGAGCGTGATCTCGCCTTCGAGAACATAGACCATCTCATCCTCAGCGCTATGCCAATGCTTGATTGACGAACGAGAGCCCGGTTGCAGGACTTCGATGAACGCACCAAACTGGGTCAGCCCGCCTGCTTCGCTGATCCAAAGTGTGAGGTCTGGTTCGTGGGTGGCACGACAAGGAGTTTCCTCCACGACGAAACGATCAGGAGTGATGACAGTCATGTTGGCACCTCCGTAAATTCTGGATTAATACCTGTTTCATCCTGTATAAAGCACCAAGTCTTCGCTCGTAAACAACAATTGCTTTTCATTTTCTGTAGCGCCAGGAATTCTAGGCTAGTGAACGAGGGCGATGATTCCTCCCGCACGCAATTTTTGTCTTAGTTGATTTCTTTTTGAAGCTCGCCTGAACATCACTTCAGAATGATCAATACCCCAAGTAAGCCCGTCAGTTACAATCTCACCAACTTTTTCCACAAGGCTCATAAGCGCTCCTCCCTAATCGTCCTATCGTCATAACAAGGGGATACCAGACAAAGCGGACCAGAGGTATAAATTAGCGGCAGCCGACGTACTGGAAAAGAAGTGAAGTGGTGTTCGCCGCTCCAACACTTTTAGATGGCGAGTCCTAAAGTTGCGGAAGATAGCGTTCAGATGATACTAGCACACTATCTAACTTCGGCTCATGGTTATGACATCTGGCTCCCTATCCAACCACGATTTCCCGGCTTACGTTGATACCCGTCGCAGATTTCCGTCACGATAGCTGTCAATCAAGTGCAGCCATTGAGCTGAATTGGTATCGGGCGTTACAAAACGTTGGAACTAATTGGCGTCTTCATCCTGTCTCAAGCCTTGACATTCACCATCAGTACATTTAACCTAGAGGTTGATTAACTGCGCAGTTAAATACTTTTCGAATGTCTACCGATCAACTGAGCGCCACCTTTGCCGCCCTGGCTGATCCCACCCGACGCGCCATCCTGACCCATCTGGCCCAGGGTGAAGCAACGGTTACTGAGATCGCTGCCCCCTTCGAGATAAGCCTTCCCGCAATTTCTAAACACCTTAAAGTCCTGGAACGGGCCGGACTCATTTCCCGCAGTCGAGAGGCGCAGTGGCGGCCCTGTCGACTAGAAGCGGAACCTCTCAAACAAGCGACCGACTGGCTCGAACACTACCGTCAATTTTGGGGAGAAAGTTTCGATCGCCTGGATGAATACGAAGCCTTAGTTACCGTGACCTTTGTTGAGCAAAGTGGCAAAACCCAAATGACGTTTCACCATGCCATCTTTGAAACGGTCGAAGGACACGATGCTCATCAGGGCGGCTGGTCGGAAAGCTTTGATCGCCTTGCCGATTACCTGGCCAAAAGCGATCGCAAGATTCCGATAGTTGCACAGGAATAGCACCGTACAGGATGTTTCTCTAAGCTGAGAGTGCGATTATGCAACTAGTCGTACTTTAGACTGGTTTGATAACCGCATCTATCCAAAGATAGATTGAACAAATTGACGATCTTGGCATAGCGTAGTACGTATAAACTATTCAACGATCATTTTTTGCTAATCAAGCAGCTCAAACTCTGTCCAATAAACAGTCATAGCGACTACTACTCTTTTCTAGTCCAAGGAGGGCAACATGAAACTGAATCCTTATCTGAGTTTTGATGGCGATTGTGAGGCTGCATTCAAGTTCTATGAAAAATGCCTGGGTGGCAAAATTGGCGACATGATGACCTACGGCAACTCTCCCATGGCAGGTGAGGTGCCCCGTGAATGGCACAGCAAAATCCTTCACGCCTCCCTGACGGTGGGCAATCAGGACCTGATGGGGTCCGACTGTATGCCAAATTACTTTGAGGAACCCAAGGGGACTTCCATCTCGATTAACGTTAGCGATCCTCAAAAAGCAGAGCAAATCTTTAATGCCTTAGCAGAAAATGGAAACATCACCATGCCGCTCCAGGAGACCTTTTGGGCTGCTCGCTTCGGAACGCTGGTTGATCGGTTTGGCACCCCCTGGATGATCAACTGCGATCCGGCTGCTTAGGCGATTTCCAGGAAAGACCATACCGCCTGTAGGATGCTCCCCGCTGGTTTGCACCCCACCCACAGCTTTGTTTATGACCATGTACTGAGCGATTACCGTTGTTGACTGGAATCAAAATGCCTGGAGACGACGCGTTCTACGACTACCCAGACGTGCAGGCAAGCTATTTTGCCCACCGTGCTCGACCGGACAATGCTAATAATACGCTTGAACGTCCGATCTTTTGGGAACTGGTCGGTAACCTTAACAACCTGGATATTATTGATTTAGGATGCGGCGATGCTTCATTTGGTCAGGAGGCTTTTCTCAAAGGGGCGCGATCGTATACAGGCATCGAAATTTCTGAAGCAATGGTCAACCGTGCCCGCCAGATGCTTGCAGGCACTCCTGGTAAGGTCCAGTATGGAAGCATAGAAACATGGCAACCGCTCAACGAGCAGGCTGATTTGGTCTCTTCACGGTTAGCTTTGAACTATGTTGAAAATCTCAAATCTGTGTTTCAAGCAGTGCACCAAGCGCTACGTCCCGGTGGGCGATTTGTTTTCTCAGTCGAGCATCCGGTCATTACCTCAAATTTTGCCAATCTAGCAGAACCTCGTCGCACTGCATGGCTGGTAGACAACTACTTCCAACCGGGTGCAAGGGTCCACACCTGGTTAGGACGTGAGGTTACAAAGTATCATTACACCCTGGAAGAATACTTTGATCTGGTCATCAATACTGGTTTTGCTTTAGAGCGGATACGAGAATCATGCCCCCAGCAGAAAGATTTTGTAACCGAAGAAGAATACGAGCGACGGTTACGCATCCCACTGTTCCTGTTCATCGCGGCACGTAAATCAAACATTCGGTGATTCAACAAATATTCGTAAGGAAGTGAAGCAATGGAATCTACTCCAACACAATTAGAGTCAACGATGCAGGCCCAAACACAGAAGGAACACGATTGGCTACAAAAGCTGGTTGGAGAGTGGGCCTACGAAACTGAGGCAAGGATGGGACCCAATCAGCCCCCTGAGAGGGCAACGGGAGTTGAACGTGTGCGATCGCTCAACGGACTTTGGATTGTAGCTGAAGGTCGGGGAGAAATGTTGGGAGGCTGTCCAGCAACAACCATTATGACCCTTGGCTACGATCCGCAGAAGCAGCGCTATGTTGGTACCTGGATTGGGTCGATGATGACCTATCTCTGGCTGTACGATGGCGAAATGGATACGGCAAAGCAGGTTTTGACTCTCAGTTCAGAAGGCCCTGCAATGAACGGCCAAGGTAAAATGGCGCAGTACAGAGATGTGATCACAATTCAAAGCGATGACTGCCGAGTGTTAACGTCGCATTTGTTAGGCGATGATGGACAGTGGCACCAGTTTATGACGGCGCACTATCGACGGCAGTGAAGCTATTTCAGGTCTAGGCAATGCGGAGCAAGGGAACAAAAGCAAGTCGAATTTGAAAGGTCACTCCGTTGCTCCAGCACCTTTAAATACGTATCCGAAGCCAACCGCGAAGATTTAACAAGGAACTATGGGTAAGGCCGCAATTATACTCGCCTCTTCTAAGAAATGGACTTTTAGATTTCCGCTTGCAACAGCGATATGATGAGGTTATCCACATGACAAGGGACGGGGGAGGCTTGCATGATTCAGGTTGAATTTACTGAGCAGATGATTGAGGAGTTGAAGTACGAACGGTATCATCACCCTCACCCGAGAGTTCAACAGAAAATGGAAGTGTTGTATCTCAAAAGCCAAGGGTTGGCGCACCAAGATATCCGACGAGTGTGCAACATTTCCAAAACGACTCTGACGACCTATCCCAGGCAGTATCTTGAGGGGGGAATTGAGCGACTCAAGCACTTGGATTATCAGGGGCAACCGAGTAAGTTGAATGCCCATGCGACCAGCGTGGAAACCTATTTCAGAGATCATCCGCCTCAAACAATTGCCGAGGCCCAAGCAAAGATTGCCGAAATCACCGGGATTCACAGAAGCCCCAATCAGGTCAATGCCTTTCTCAAACGCATCGGGATGAAACGTCGCAAAGTCGGATTTGTGCCCGGTAAAAGTGGCGATCCTGAGAAGATCGCAGAACAGGAAACGTTTCGAGTGGAGACCCTAGAACCGCTGCTCGAATCGGCTAAAGCTGGCGAACAAGCCGTTTTTTTGTGGATGCTGCCCATTTTGTTCACACCACTTTTTTAGGGTATCTCTGGTGCTTTAGCCGATTGTTTATCAAGTCACCCTCTGGACGCAAGCGGTTCAATGTCCTGGGAGCACTCAATGCCCTGACCCTAGAAATTATCACGGTCACGAACGAAACGTACATCAATGCCGAGAGTGTTTGCCAACTGTTGCAGAAACTATCCGACTTAGCGTTAGGCATCCCGATTACGTTGGTATGGGACAACGCTCGGTATCAAAAATGTACAGCGGTCTTTGAATTGGCGAACCAACTGGGAATTACCCTGGTATACTTACCGTCTTATTCACCGCATTTGAATTTAATCGAACGGTTATGGCGGTTTGTGCGTAAAGAGTGTTTATACTCCAAATATTATGCAGATTTCTCTGCCTTTAAGAGTGCCATTTCGACTTTGATTGATACAGCACATATCAACAAACACGAACAGCTTAAAAGCTTGATGAGTTGGAAGTTTCAGTCATTCAAAAAAGTCCAGTTCTTAGCCGATTAGAGTATAG
>JAYKGU010000135.1:0-8149 GCA_035285585.1 Synechococcales cyanobacterium | reverse complement strand
TTTCTAACATGAATTTAATTGTGCTGCCCTACTTATTGCCGAAATGCTGCGCTTCTATGGCATTTTGACCCTACCGCAACAAATCGGGGGGCAGCAGCACCTGGTCAATGACGTGGATGACGCCATTGGTCGCCGGAATATCTTCCTCAATGACGGGGGTATCGTTGACATAGAGCGTGCCGCGGCGGGAACGCACCTCAATCTCACCCCGCTCCAGAGTGCGCAGTGTCAGGGTGCTGTCTACCTGGTCGGCATAAAGGGGAGTGCTGTCGGCTACCACGTGGTAGGCCAGTACATCGGCCAGCAGTTCCCGATCGCTGGCCAGAAGCGCCTGCACGTTTTCCGGCAGGGCGGCAAAGGCGGCATCGGTGGGGGCAAAGACGGTGAAGCGGCCATAGCCCCGCAGATCTTCCAGCATTCCCAGCTCGCTCAGCAGGTTGACCAGCGTATTGAGGGAACCCTGGGCGATCGCCACATCCACCACATCAGCCTCTGCCTCCTGCTTCGTCTGAACGGGTAGCGGCAGAGCCACCCTGGCGGCGACTTGGCCCTTGGATTCGTTTCCCAGTTCGGGGCGGGCGATCGCTGGTGCAGTCAAACCCCAACCAGCGGTGATTCCCAACCCGGCCACCATCAGGGCGATGCGCGCTCTGCCCAGGCAAGCCAACGCTCGTCCCTGTTGAGATAGTCCCTTTCTACTCATACCTTATTCCCCCGGCGAAGGTGTATTGAAAACATGAACGATCGAAATTGCTGCTAATATGACCTCTATTCTGCAGCAATTGAGCCGGATGCTGCTGTCGCCCCCCTGACTTGGCCTGACGCCAACCCGGCATTTTTGATCCAGCCTTCTAAAATGGTCAAGGATGGGCGTGGGACGATCGCCCTTCCCGCACGCCGTCCCCACCCCTGAAAATCGCTTCCACCCTACTCTGTTACGGAACGTTACGGATATGGCGTTTTCCTCCGTTGTCCGCGCCCTGGGGCGATCGCCCCTCACCGAAGAGCTACTCACCAAACTCCGGCAGCAGCAGGTGCTGTCGCTGAACGGCATCCCGCGACTGCCCAAGGGCCTGGTGAGTTCGGCGATCGCCCAGCAGCAGCAGCGCCCCATGCTGGTAGTCACGGCCACCCTTGAGGAAGCCGGACGCTGGGCCATTCAGCTGGAGGCGATGGGCTGGTCGACGGTGCACTTCTACCCCACCTCGGAAGCGTCCCCCTACGAACCATTTGACGCCGAGTCGGAAATGACCTGGGGCCAGATGCAGGTGCTGGCGGAACTCCAGGCGGCTCCCTCGGACAAAGCCCCCGCCCCCGTCGCCATCGTCGCCACCGAGCGCGCCCTCCAGCCCCATCTGCCCCCAGTAGACGCCTTCCGCCCCTACTGCGTCACCCTCACCAAGGGCATGGAGCTAGACCTGGAAGGACTGAGCCGCCAACTGGCCAAGCTCGGCTACGAACGAGTCCCCCTGGTGGAGACGGAAGGCCAGTGGAGCCGTCGCGGCGACATCATCGACGTGTTCCCCGTCGCGTCGGAGCTACCCGCCCGCCTGGAGCTGTTCGGCGACGAGCTGGATCGGATTCGCGAATTTGACCCAGCTTCCCAGCGATCGCTCGACAGCGTCCCCCAACTGGTGCTGACGGCGACGGACTATAAGCCGATGATTTTGGAGGCGATTGGGGGGAGGAAGGAGGAAGGAGGAAAGAAGAAGGAAGGAGGAAGGAAGGAGGAAGGAGGAAAGAAGAAGGAAGAGGGAGGAGTCAGGAGTCAGGAGTCAGGAGACGGAATCCAGAATCCAAAATCTAAAATCCAAAATCCAAAATCCAAGTTCGAGCCAGTTCTCAACGCCTATCTGTCAGCTGAGGAGCAGGAGCAGATTCGCGAGGGGCAGACCATTGAGGGGCTGCGGCGGTTTTTGGGGTTGGCCTATGATGCGCCTGCTTCCCTGCTGGACTATCTGCCGGAGAGTACCCTGGTGGTGATGGATGAGGTGGAGCAGTGCCGCGCCCATAGCGATCGCTGGGTGGAGCACGTAGACGAACATCGGCAGGAGTTAGCCACCACCCATGGGAACGGCACCGAGATCTTCCTGCCGCAGATCCACCGCCCTTTTGACGATTCTCTGGCGGAGGTGGAGTGTTTCGATCGCCTCTATTTATCTGAACTGGCGGAGGAGAAGGTGGGGCTGAATCTGGCCAGTCGTCCCGTGCCGGTGACCCCCCACCAGTTTGGTCGCATTGCGGAGATTTTGCGGGAGGAGCGCGATCGCGGCTTTGGGGTGTGGCTGGTATCGGCCCAGCCGTCGCGCTCGGTGGCGCTGCTTCAGGAGCACGATTGTCCCGCGCAGTTTGTGCCAAATCCCAGGGATTTTCTGGCGATCGACAAGCTCCAGACCCAGAAGACCCCCGTCGCCGTGAAATACTCCGGTCTGGCGGAGTTGGAGGGCTTTATCCTGCCCACCTTCCGGCTGGTGGTGGTTACAGACCGGGAGTTCTTCGGTCAGCACACCCTGGCGACGCCCACCTATGTGCGCAAGCGGCGGCAGGCCACCTCCAAGCAGGTGGACCCCAACAAGCTGCAGCCAGGGGATTTCGTCGTCCACCGCAACCACGGTGTGGGGCGCTTCCTCAAGCTGGAAAGCCTGACTTTGAATAACGAGACGCGGGAATACCTGGTGCTGCAATATGCCGATGGCCTGCTGCGGGTGGCGGCGGACCAGGTGGGTGCCCTGTCCCGCTTCCGGGCGGCGGGGGGACAGACGCCCCAGCTCAACAAGATGTCCAGCAAAGCCTGGGAGAAGACCAAGAGCAAGGTGCGCAAGGCGGTCAAAAAGGTGGCCGTGGACCTGCTCCAGCTCTATGCGCAGCGATCGCAACAGGAAGGATTCGCCTATCCGCCCGACATGCCCTGGCAGGAGGAGCTGGAGGACTCCTTCCCCTACCAGCCCACCACCGACCAGCTCAAGGCCATCCAGGACGTGAAGCGTGACATGGAAAACAACCGCCCCATGGATCGGCTGGTGTGTGGCGACGTGGGCTTTGGCAAAACCGAGGTGGCGATTCGCAGCATTTTCAAAGCCGTCACCGCCGGTAAGCAGACAGCTTTGCTCGCTCCCACCACCATCCTCACCCAGCAGCACTACCACACACTGAAGGAGCGCTTTGCCCCCTACCCGATTCAAATCGGCTTGCTCAACCGCTTCCGCACCGCCGAGGAGCGCAAGCAAATCCAGCAGCGGTTGGCGACTGGGGAACTGGATGTGGTGGTGGGCACCCATCAACTACTGGGCAAAGGCGTGAAGTTCAAAGACCTGGGGCTGCTGGTGGTGGATGAGGAGCAGCGCTTTGGGGTAAATCAAAAGGAAAAAATCAAGTCTTTGAAAACCACGGTGGACGTGCTCACCCTGAGCGCCACCCCCATTCCCCGGACGCTCTACATGGCTCTGTCGGGCGTGCGGGAGATGAGCCTGATCACCACGCCGCCTCCCTCCCGCCGCCCCATTAAAACCCACCTGTCCCCCTACGACCCGGAGATGATCCGCACCGCCATTCGCCAGGAGCTGGATCGGGGCGGCCAGATTTTCTATGTCGTCCCCCGTGTGGAGGGCATTGAGGAGATTGCCGCCCGCCTGCGGGAGATGGTGCCCAGTCTGCGGATTGCGATCGCCCACGGTCAAATGCAGGAAGGGGAGCTGGAGGCCACCATGCTGGCCTTTAGCAACGGCGAGGCCGACCTGCTGGTGTGCACCACCATCATTGAATCCGGCCTGGACATCCCCCGCGTCAACACCATTCTCATCGAAGACGCCCAGCGCTTTGGTCTATCCCAGCTCTACCAGTTGCGCGGTCGCGTCGGGCGGGCGGGCATCCAGGCCCACGCGTGGCTGTTCTACCCCCGGCAAAGCCAGCTCTCAGACACGGCTCGCAAGCGCCTGCGGGCCATTCAGGAGTTCACCCAACTGGGGTCGGGCTACCAGCTCGCGGTGCGGGACATGGAGATTCGCGGCGTCGGTAATTTGCTGGGTGCAGAGCAGTCCGGCCAGATGGACGCCATCGGCTTTGACCTCTACATGGAAATGCTGGAGGACGCCATCAAGGAAATCCGCGGCCAGGAAATTCCCCAGGTGGACGACACCCAGATCGACCTCAACCTCACGGCCTTCATCCCGGCGGACTACATCCCCGACCTGGATCAGAAGATGAGCGCCTACCGGGCCGTGGCCGCCGCCACCTCCAAGCAGGAGCTGACCCAGATTGCGGCAGACTGGAGCGATCGCTACGGTGCCCTCCCCTCCGCCACCCAGCAGCTCATCCGCGTCATGGAGCTGAAGCACGTCGCCAAACAGCTCGGCTTCTCTCGCATTAAGCCCGAAGGCAAGCAGCACATCATCCTGGAAACCCCAATGGAGGAACCGGCCTGGAACCTGCTCAGGGAAAAGCTCCCCCCCCACCTGCACACCCGCTTTGTCTATTCACCGGGCAAGGTCACGGTGCGGGGATTGGCAGCCCTGAAACCCGACCAGCAGTTGGATAACCTGATCGAGTGGCTGAGCAAAATGCAGGGAGCCTTACCCGAACCCGCTTTGGCAGTCTGATGCACCTTATTAAGGAGTAAAAAATATTCCTACATCGGAACAAAAAACACAGTGCTTCATTCTATGCTGCTGGTTCACAAAGCTGTACCTGCCGATTTATATCGTTCGCATAGACGAGCGTACGGGCAATATCTTCCTCCTGGCGGGTGAGGAGAATATTATTGAGATACATCCCAGCGGCGGGTGGAGGTATGTGCAATGAGCAAGCCCAATTTTCAAGCCATGAGCAAGAAGGACTTACATGATTACGTTTTGGCGCATCGAGATAATCAGGCAGCGTTTTACGCTTACGTGGACAAGCTCCATGCCGAGGCAAATTGGGTCGAAATGCCCCCACTAAAGTCGGTAGAGGACTTAGAGAATTATCCTGAATTCGTCGAACGGGTCCGCAATGGCTCAGAACAGCGAGACGATGCTGACTAATAAGGTGCGATCGCCCTTGGTAGTTCTGTAGGTCGGGTTAGCGGCAGCGTAACCTAACAAAGCATTTCCTAGTGTTAGGGTTTACTTCGTGCAACCTGACCTAGAGCGATGGCGATCGCTTGCTTCAAGAATTTATAAGAATGGTGCGTTCCCAAAAATTTATCGGTGGGGTAGTAGAAGTTGAAGTGGGGAACGCACCCTACAAGTCGGCGATCGCACTGAAGCCGCTTTAGACAAAAATGGTATTTAGGTTGTCTTGAAAAGTACTGACCTGTGAATTAGTCACAAAAGCTAAAACATCACCATTGAGAAGAATTTCCACGCCACCATTAGAAGAGGAAAAGCTTAGGCTTGAGACATCTACATCAATGTCAAAAGTTGTATTTCCGAGCTGGAAGTTCTCTATTCTATCAAAACCGTCACCTTCCTGAAGGGTGACAATATCTTGACCACCATTCAATTGAACCAGATCATTACCAGTACCGCTATTAATCAAATCATTGCCGGAACCAGTACGGATGATGTCATCCCCTTCACCACCAAGAATATTATCAGCGCCGCCATTAGCATTGATCTCGTCATTACCAGCGCCGCCATCAATGAATTCTGACGAAGCGCTGCCATTAATGCGATCATTCCCAGCGCCACCGAAGATGATATCAGCACCACCGTTACCGTTTATCTGATCGTTGCCAGCACCGCCACTGATTTGGTCGGCAGAATTGCTTCCGTTAATGATGTCATCACCGCCCCTGCCAAGCACAATATCCGCACCGCCATTAGTATTGATGTTATTGTTACTATCATCACCAACTATCACCTCGTCGGCACCTGTTCCATTAAGGTTACCACTACCGCTAATGGCATTATCTGGAATTTGGACGTCGATTGTGACAGAAGCCGATACTTCAACCTCATCGTCAGTAGCGGTGTAGCTAAAGGACGCGGTTCCCACAAAGAAGAGCGTGGGGACAAATCGAACCTGATTATTGACAATAGATGCTGTACCGCCGGTCAAGTCAGATACTTGTGTGATTGTAAGTGCATCGCCATCGGCATCGCTATCGTTTGCGAGCACATCAATAGTAATAGCAGTCCCTATGGGCGTGGTCGTAATATCATTTTCTAAAGCAGGTGGATTATTGTCAGGAGGCATCTCCACATCATCAATGACAGTATCAATCGCTTCCAGCAGAGCAGGAACAACATCGGAGGCATCGGCAGCCGTGAAGACTTCTCCGCCAGTTGCATCCGCAACATCTTGAAAATCAGCCAAGGTTCGATTAAAGCCAGAAGTACCACTCTGGCCGATTGCAATTGGGAAAACGCGGACAGGCTCAGCCGGCACGGTTCTTGAAACAGGGGTATTCAAGACTATGTCGTAATCCTGAGCCTTTATACGGCTGGTAAATAGAGAGGAAGTAAACGTAAAGGGTTCGGGGGTAATATTTTCATCAATTTCGATAAATTCCTGTATGGCAATTGTATTGACGTCATCCCGCAGCTCCGTATCTTTTGCTGGAGCATCGCCTACTAAAAATATGGCTCGCGGTGTAGGGCTCTGTCGCCACTGTCCAAGACCATCCTCATTTCTAAGAGCATGCAAAAGGCCTGAATTAACGCCTTCTGGAAAGTCGCCGCCACCTGAAACCGATATTGAATTGATACCAGCAACTGCTTCATCTACATCGGTTGTGAAGGTCAGATTCGTTTGTGTTTGACCTGGATCTCTATAAGTCACAATCGCGAATCGAGCCAGAGGCACTTCTTCAATTGTCTCTTCAATAATTTGTCTTGCTTGCTGTTTAACAGCAGCGATGTCATCACTCATGCTGCTTGTTGCATCAATGACAAATACGAGATCTATGCCACTTAGGGGCACTAGCTCATCAGCAAACTGGCCGAATTCTACATTCTGTAGGGTATCTTGGCCATCTTCTCTGCTGCCTCGCGCATGAGTGATAGTAACTACTTCACCATCGTCAGATATGGAAAAATCGTACTCATCTACACTTCCAGAATAATAAGCTGTGTCGAGGTCTCCATCTCCACCATCGAGAACATCGTCACCGCTTCCACCTAACAAAACATCATCACCACCATCACCGTTCAGGGTATCATCACCGTCATCTTCTCCAGGCAGTGTTATGTCTCCACCATCAAGGATATCCGACCCATCACCGCCATCTAGCCTATCATCACTTTCACCTCCACGTAGAACATCATTGTTCGTCCCTCCGCTAAGATTATCGCTCCCTTCCTGCCCCCACAAAATATCTTCACCTGTGTCCCCGCTCAAACTATCCTCACCACCTGCCCCAAAAATTACATCGTTCCCAGAACCTCCACTGATCGAATCATTTCCTCCAAAGGATAAAAGACTGTCAGTACCCCAAAGCGTATCATTCCCCGAAGTTGCTTCATCAGATATGTTGTTCTGTTTTGGATTAAAAACTCTAGGAGGAGCTACAGGGTTTATATCACCATCAAAAGCATTTGGATCACTCGACTCAGTTAAAGTTCGTCTAAAATCATCGCCAAACAACGCTATAGTACTAGCAAATAAGTTGCCTGGTATAAATGGAGACAATAGCTCCAGTAAAATCTCGTCTAGAGTTGAGGAAAAGCCAGTTCTATCTTCAATTGCAACAATTTTATTTGTATTTTCGTCAATGATGGCGTATAAGTTTCCATCGGGAGTTATTTGATTAGTAAATTGTGGCAAACCAGCATAATCACTTCTACGTTTGCCATAAATTGCACCGGCACTCAGACCAGTTACTATAAGAGCTGCAGATACACCACTCGACAATAAATCCTTAATTTCCTCGAAAGATGGAATTCCATCATCAAAGATATCTGTTAAGGTCTGACCGACGGCATCAGTGGCTTCTTCGACATCAAAAGCAGGAGAACCAGGGAGAAATGTAAGAAGATTTCCAGGAAATAAATCCCCTACACCATTTCTTTGCCAAGCCTCAGCGGCAGAATCAAATAGTTCCGAATCTGATAGCATTCCGCTACCATCTCTTTCGTCTACATCGCGCCTTATCTCAAAAAGCGCTTGTTCAGCAACTTCTTGAGACAAAAAGTATATTCCTGGATAGTTACTGTTAATAGACTGAAGAAAT
>JAYKGU010000134.1:0-35617 GCA_035285585.1 Synechococcales cyanobacterium | reverse complement strand
GCCTGGGGAGATGAGCCCCTCTGCTGCCAGTTGGTAACGACGAACAGTAAGGGTTGTCCGAGAACTAGGAATCTGGAACCGTGAGGTCTGGAGAATCCCCTCGCTTCAGCGCGGGGAGTATGTCAATTCATCTTTGACCCCTTTGATTCTGACTCGCTGGCGGGGTGGCACCTGGACTTGGGACATGGCTATCAGCCGTTGCCAGCTAACGATCGCGGCTGGCTCTGGTGCGAAACCCTACAGCTCTGGCTGGGAACCTGGGAAGGCCGCATTAAGCGCGAGCCGCCCACGGGAACCTGTCACTGGCTGCGCTTTTATGACCGGGACGGCAACCTGGTGCCGCTGCCAGAGGAAGCAGCTCAGCAGCGAGCCGATCGCCTGGCTGCGCGTCTCCGGGAACTGGGGGAAGATCCGGACGCCCTCTAGCGCCAGTTGCCCACCAGCACGTAGGTCGCCCAGATATGGGGCCTGGTATATCCCTGCTGCAACAGGGACAACTGGGCCAGCCGGAGGGCCTGGGCGCGGCTGGTGTTGGGATTGAGCAACTCCTGGTAAAACCGGATCATCAGCTGGGTGTTGGGGAGATCCTGCGCTTCCCACAGGGTGGAGACCACGCTGCGAGCGCCCGCCTGAATGGCAATGCCCGCCATCCCCAGGACGGCCCGATTGTCCCCCTGGGCTGTGGAACAGGCACTGAGCACCAGCAGCTCAAGGGGGAGGGGGGCGGCTGAGCGGCTTGACTGGAGCAGATGACCCAACTCGCGGCTGGTGATCACCTCCCCGTAGGCGAGAATGAAGGTCTCCTCTGGGTCGGAGCTGAAGACGCCGTGGGTTTTCAGGTGAATCGCCGAGTAGGTGCCGCTATTGAGCTGCTGCTCCAGCCGGGTTTTGGTGAAGGCGGCATCAATCAGCGGTGGCGCAGCGTTGGCCAGTTCCTGGATGGTGTTTAGTTCGGGGGTGAGATTTTCAATTTTGGGAAAGGTTTGATTGTTGAGCGTCTGGGGTTCGCCCACGCCGCCCAGAAACACCGATAGCCGGGGCGATCGCTCCTCTGGCTGAAACAGGGTAAGGCGGGGAGCGACGGCAACTCCGTAGCGTTCCACCAGGTAGCGCTCTCCGTCATACAGGGCGGCCATGGGCACGTTGCGCAGCGCCCCATCCAGCACAAACACCAGGGTTTGAATCTGGGGATGGTCGGCGAGGGTGGCCTCAAAGGGCTGGATCAGCCACTGGTAGACGGCGGTCAGTTGGGCGATCGCCTCTGGGGTGCGATCGGGTTCTCCCAAATCGCGGCGCAACTGGTGCAGCTGAGCTTCCACCTGCGGGCGCGACTGCGAAACCTCGTGGTAGACCAGGGGCTGATGGGGAATGTCCAGCACCACCGCGAGGCGGTTGGCCAGCAGCAGTGGGTAAAGTTTGGCCGCCGTAGGGTCGGCCTCCACCTCATCCAGGGCCACGACGGCACCGATGTCGCACCGAAGGAAGTTTTCCAGCTCCGCCAGCTGCAGGGCATCAACCTGCTGAATGGCCTGCTTGAGCACGGCCTGACTGGGGGGTGAACCGTCCCCGTCGCTGAGCAGCAGCTCGACAAACTCGCGGTAGATCGGCTCCACCCCATCCCGAAAGGCAAACTGAATGTCTGCATCAATGGTCAGCAGGTCACTGCGAACCGACTGCAAAGACGCGATCGCCGCTTGATAGGAGGCGATCGCCCCCGCCCGATCCCCCTGCTGCCGCTGCAAGCGCCCCAACTGCCACTCCCACTGGTAGCGCCCGTCGCTGGCCTGGGTGCCTTCGGCCTTGAGCAAAGCCTGCTCCGTCAGGCGCTGGGCCGCCTGCCACTGCCCCGTTTGCTCATACAGCTCGCCCAACTGCCCTAGGGCGCGGGATTCGGTGATGGGGTCCCGCAGTTCACGGGCCAGTTGCAGGGCAGTGGTCAGCACCTGGGCCGTCTGCGTCTGCGGGAAAGCGGGGAGCTGGCGCACAGTGCGGGCAAAATTCAGGTGGGCTTCAACGGTGGTGCGGCTGGCGGGCAGATCGGGGAAGTCAGCCAGCAGGGCGGTGGCCAGCTCGGTGGCGGCGGTGGTTTGTCCGGTCTGGGTGAGCAGTTTGAGCTGATTGAGCTGGGCCTGGAGGTGCTCCAGGGGCAGGGTTGCCGCCGATACCGCCTGCTGGTAAAAGGCCAGGGTCGCTTCCTGGTAGGTTTGGGCATCGTCCATCTTGCCAAGGGCGATCGCCCGTTGCCACAAAGCCCATTCCGTATTGCCCAGCTCCAGGAATAGGGCGCTTTTTGCCCCGTCCAGGTTGGCGTCGTTGATGGCCTGCAGGCTTTCCCGCAGCCTGGTTTGGGACGCTGACAACTGCCCCACCCGCCGCAGGGCCACCCCCAGACTCCGCAGCCCCACCACCCGCACCTGGGCATCGGGCTGCTGCTGCACAAGCTGGTAAACCCGCTGGAGCTGGGCGGCTGCCTGAACGCTAAACCCCAACGCCTGCAAAGCATTGGCTTCGTTGATCAGGGCCAGAACCACCCCCGCATCGTCCCCGGCCTGCTGGTAGGCGATCGCCGCCTGACGCCAGCTCTCCTGGGCGGCTGCCATTTGCCCCCGCGACCAGTGCAGCCGCCCCTGGGTATTGAGAGCCTTGGCCAGGATGTTGCGGGCGGTACTGGCGTTCTGGTTCTCTGCTGGTTCTGACGGTTCTGACGCCAGTAAAGCCAGACTGGTGGCGATCGCCGCCTCTGCCGACTGCCACTGGCCTAGCTGCTGATACGCCAGGGAGAGGTTGCTCCACGCCAGCGCCTGGTAGAGGGAATTTTGCTGCTGGGTAAAGGCCGCTAACGCCGCCTGCCAGTGGGCGATCGCCGGGGCAAAGCGGGCGGCTTCATACTCGACCCTGCCCTGCTGCAACTGGGACGGGCCATCCTCCAGGGGGTGGGAGATTCCAGGGCTGCACAGCACCAAAAGTAGGCCCAGCAGGGCGGCTAATGCCAGCATCAGCGGGCGGCGGTAGGCCCGGAACAGACGGTTGATCACACCTTTTTCCTCACCGTAAGTGACAGCGAACGGCCACCGGACGGGGCAGATCGGCAACCAGGGCGATCGCCCCCTGCTCATCCACCCGCCAGCCCTGGGCTTCCACAGGGGGGGCAGCGGCGGCAACGGGCAGGCGGACATCGTCCAGAATGTTGCCGCTGCTCAAAGGTTCGTCCCCCGTGGGCGGCACCCCGCCCCGACCGTAGTTAAAAAATGCGGCGGTGGCCTGCTCTCCGGTGGCCTGACAGCCCTGGGCCAGCTCGGTGGTGACGGGGGCGCTGGGCAACTCGGCCAGCCCCAGCCGGGAGTCCGTATCCGGCGAGGTGATGGTGATGTTGCCCACCAGGCCCCGTTCGGAGGTAGCCGTGATGTCGCTGGCGGGGGTGAGGCGATCGCGCGGCACGATGCCCAGCAGGGACTGGGTCACGATATTCACATTGCCCCCGTTGCCCGTAAAGGCATTGGCGGTGATGTCGCTGTTTTCGGAGGGCACCGCAATCACAAACCCGGCCCGAATGGCGATGTTGCCCCCGTCCCCGCCCGCATTGGCGCTACCGGCGGTGGTGCTGATTTCGCTGCGGTTCCGCAAAAGCAACTGCTCCTGGGCATTGAGAGTAATATCCCCACCATCGCCCGACGCGGTGGCCGCCACCAGTAGCCCCCGCTGATCCAGCCGCAGGGTTTCCCCCCGAAAGCGAATGTTTCCCGCCCCCGCCGCGTCGCCGCTGGGGTTGAGGCTGCCGGTGGCCATCACCGCCCCATCGCGCACCGTCAGCTCGGGGGTGAAGATGCGCAGATTGCCGCCCCGCCCCGTCGCCGCCGGATTGCCAAAGTCCCGCAGGCCCGGTATCCCCCCTGAAAACGCCAGCAGCCCGGTCGGAGCCTGGGAAACTGGCTCAACCCCGCTCAGGGCGATCGCCTCCGTGGCTCGAATGCGAATATCCCCCGCATTGCCCGCCCCCTGGGTCGCGCTTTGAATCACCGCCCCATCCCTGAGCCGCACCTGCTGAGCCGTAATCGTGATGGTATTGCCATCGCCGCTGGCACCAGCGGTAATCAGGCCACTGGGGGCACCCGGCAAACCGCCCAAATCTTCGCGAATAAAGGGGACTCCGGCGGCGATTTGACCCACGCCAGCGATCGTCAGACGATTTGCGTCAATCGTAATGGTGCCCGCATCCCCCGTGCCCCGGCTGCTGGCGACAATTTGGCCACCGTCCCGCAGGCTGAGGCGATCGGTGGTCAGTGAAATATTGCCACCGGCAAAGGCTCCCTCGGTGCGGGCAAACAAGCCGCTGGAAAAGAAAGAGTCGCCATCCGACCTGCCGCCGATCAAATCAATGGTCTGGGTGCTGGTAATTTGTACCCGCCCCCCCGGCCCGCCCCCTTCAGATCCCACATCGATCTGGGAACCCTCCCGGAGCAGGAGCTGATCCGTCCAGATTTGCACCGTTCCCCCCGCACCGGGGCCAAAGGTGCCGCTGCCAATTAAGGAAAATTCCTCCAGGGTGAGCTGGGACGCCCGGATAGCAATGCCTTGACCGTTTTGGCTACCAAAGGTATCCGCCAGCACCAGGGATTCCCCCCGGATCAGGATGCGATCGCCCCGTAGTTGAACCGCCCCACCCCCCTCGCCGCTGGCGTTCACCACGGCAAAGTCCGAAAGCTCGATGTTTCCAAAGGTGCGCACCCCGTCATAGTTCACCCGCCATCCCCGCCGGGGATTCAGCTCCACGGCGTCGGCACTGGCCACGCTGCCCACCTCAATCCGTCCCGATGCCACGGTGAGCACGCCCCCCGGCAAGACCACGTCTCCCCCCAGCAGCCCCAGGGTTTGTCCGGCAGGAACCTGGAGTCCCCCAAAGAAGGGGTTGCCCTGGTCGCCCACAACCACGTTGCCGTCCCCATCCAGCAGCGGGGCGATGGATAGGTTGACGATGCTCCCTGGCGTCCTGCCAAACTGTAGGCCGATGGGCACGCTGACGGTTAACAGAGGGTCCGCTTCGGGATTAACGGCACTGAACCGGGTGCCGTCGGCAAAGTCGATGCGCTCAGCCGTGGTGGCGATGAAGGAGCCGCCCACATTCAAAGACGCATCCGCACCAAAGATAATGCCATTGGGGTTGAGCAAAAAAACATCGGCGGGGCTAACGCTACCATTGGGTTGCAGCACTTCGATGGCCCCGTCAATCCTGGAAATGCTGGCCCCTGTAACCCGCGCCAGCAGGTGGGCAATATCGGACGACACCCCCCGAAATGAAGCCGTACCGCCGCTGGGAACGGAAAACGCCTCAAAGCTGTGAAACAAATTGCCCCCCCGCCTGGTCCCGCCAGAAATCACGCGGATATTGTCCTGGATGGCCACCCTGGAGGCATCCGGCAGGGTACCATCTGGAACCACCTCGGCAGCGGTCGGGGAAGCCATCAAACCACCCCACAGACATCCACCCAGCAGCAAACACCAGGGGGAGAACGGTCTAACCATCAGCATCAGCTCCAATCGGGTGGACACGGCCACTCACCAACAGCAGCCAGATTTATGCTTGAATCACAAAGTCAGCCGCCGCCAGGGGACCGCTGAGCGTGGCATTCAACCGGGCGAACAGCGCCCCCGTCCCCAAACCAGAGGAAGCACCATTCTCGTTGTAGAAGAGCTTACCATTCGTCTGGTTAAACACAATTAAAGCACCAGTGGTGGCCGCTGCCCCGTCGGTGGCGACAACGGCAAATTCGCCCGCTGCACTGAAGCCATTGCCTGGGGCACTGGTCAAGTTGCTGAACGTGGTTTTGTCGAGGACAATTTTGTCAACCCCTTTGACAAAGTCGGTGATGGTGTCGATGCCAAGGGTGGCCGCCGCAAAAACAGTGCCGGTTTCAAAGATGAAGCGATCGCCCCCATTTCCCCCCGTCAGGGTATCATCGCCCGCACCGCCCACCAGGGAATCCAAACCAGCTCCCCCATTTAAGGTATCATCGCCCGCACCGCCCCAGAGGATATCGGCATGGTTGCCGCCATCAAGGGTATCCTTTCCGGCGGCACCGTTGAGAATGTCCCACCCGCTTTCACCATAGAGCTGGTCATCCCCCGATCCGCCGTTCAGATAATCGCCGTAGTTGGGCTGGGACGTGAAGGACGGCGGCCCGGCGGGTGGGGTTTCGTTCCCGCCGTAGAGGGTGTCGTTGCCCGCCTCACCCAGCAAAACATCGTTGTTGCCCTGGCCTCTCAGGGTGTCGTTGCCCGCCTCACCCCGCAGAGTATCGTTGCCCGCCCCGCTGCTAACCATGTCATCGCCATCCCCGGCATACACCACGTCCACACCGGAGCCGCTGGAGTAGGCGTTGCTGTAGGAATTGAGCCGGATTGGGGCCGGCCCCTGGGCGTCTTCAATGATCACCAAAACTTCTTTGATGGTGCTGCCCTCTACCAGTGCGGGCGTGTGGTCGGGCTGGCTGGTTCCATTGACGAGGTAGGCGGAATTCAGGAAAGCCTGACGTTCGGTGGGCGTTGAAATGGGAAGCAGCGCCGTCGTCGTATCCCAACTTTCCTTGAGCACATAGGTTTCCTGGCTAAACCCGAGGTTGGAGGCAGGATCAAAGACCTCCATGATGAAAAAGTGGGTGCCCGTTTGCTGGCCATTGTTAACCACGTACAGGGGCAAAAATACTTTGGTAGACGAGGTTGATGGGGTGGGCGATCGCCCACTGATTCGTGCGGTTCGTGATTGGTCACCCGTAAAGGAGGGATTATTCGTCTCGTCGCCCGTCAGGGTGTCATTAACCCACCCAGTGCTCCAGCGCGATAGCGGATCGATATACCAATCCGGTAAGTATTCAGGAGGAATGTTAGGTGGTGGGATGTCCCCCTCTGTTGGCTCGCCCCAGGGGCTTGATTCACTTCTCTTGCGGCCAGGGATTCCTCCCATAAGAGTACCTCCGTATAGTTGGTGTTATTTTTGCATCAGTTGAAACATTGCCCTTAAGAGTATGTTTGAGAAGCGGCTGGCTGTGATTTTAAGCACCTGCTGATCCCCCCTAGCCCCCCTTTAACAAAGGGGGGAACCGGAGCTAAAGTCCCCCTTTAACAAAGGGGGATTTAGGGGGATCAATGAACTTTGCTACTCAAAACTAGACTTCTCAAACACCCTCTAAAAATCGGTGATTCGTTTGCATCAGAAACCGAGCGTGGCAAACCCCTGTGTTCAAAGAAATTACAGGAGAATATTCACATCAAGTCAGACCGATTCCTGATAGTCGCTAATTTTTTAGAACTTTATCTGGTTCCCGGCGTCCCACTAAAAACCCTTGTAGGGGCCTCCGTCTCCAAAGGGCGGGGAGACAGAGGCTCTCCGTCAGGTTTCCCAGCAGAGTCAGGGAGCCGGGAACGCTGATGGACTAGATCACCACGACGTTGACGGCGGCAACCCCCAGCACAAGTGCGATGGGATCGCCCCCGCTGAGAATTTCCAGGTTGGCCCCAACGGGGTTAAAGGTCACTCCCACACTGGTGCCAAACCCAATGAAATCGCTGGCAATATCGAAGTCTGTAATCGTCGCAAAACCTGAGCTGCCATCGCCGACGTAGTCGTTGCTGCCGCCACTTCCCAGGACAAACAGGTCGCCACCGCCACCACCGGTCAGGGTATCCAGTTCATTCAACAGACCGGGGGATCCGACCAGCACGTCGCCGCCTGCTCCTCCCAGGAGGGTATCGTTACCGGCCCCTCCCCTGAGAAAGTCTGATCCGGCAGCGCCATTGAGAATGTCCTCGCCATCTTCCCCTCTGAGAATATCGTCACCACCTTCACCATTGAGGGTATCATTGCCGCCTGCCCCCGCCAGGTCGTCGTCGCCCCCCTGCCCCGAAAGGATGTTATCGGCGTTGTTGCCTATGATGGTGTTGTTGAAATTATTGCCAGTGCCATTCGCAGCGTTACCCAGCAACGTCAGGTTTTCAACGTTTGCAGACAGGGTATAAGTGATTGACGCATTGACGGTGTCAGTGCCAGCCCCCGCCGCCTCGACGACCGTATCTGCCCCATTTTCCACATAAAAGATGTCGTCGCCCGCGCCACCATTCATCAGGTCGGCACCCGCACCGCCATCCAGAATATCATTGCCCCCCAACCCATTGAGAGTATTGTCGAGGGCGTTGCCCTTGATGACGTTATCAAGACTATTCCCCGTGCCCAAAACTGCGCCACTAACTAGCGAGAGGTTTTCAACGCTGGCCGTTAACGCGTAGTCAACTAAGGAAATGACGGAGTCCGTTCCTTGACCTGCGGCTTCAACGACTGAATCAGCCGCATCATCGACGACATAGGTGTCATCTCCCAAGCCGCCGGTCATTGTATCCCCGCCCAGACCGCCATTGAGGATGTCATTGCCAGCAAATCCATTCAGCACATCAGCACCCGCACCACCAAAGATGTAATCATTAGTAGCACCACCATTGAGGATGTTGCCGAGATTGTTGCCAATTAAAAGCACCATGTTGAAGTTCTCCTTGTGTTGTAAGAATGAACGAAGGTAAACGGCTGGAGACATGGGAGTATGCGAATAAAGCTCCCACCCCAGACATTGCTGGATGAAGGCATACTGCGTCTTGCCATTGGGCGATGTATGTCTTCATGGAAAAATGGTGTCAGGAGTTTTTCATTGCAACTCCGTTGGCGAGTTGTCAAATAGGTTCCTTAAAATGCAGGTTTGGCAGATAACTTCTCCTGCAACTATCCGCCAACCCGTGGGCCTGTTCAAACCATCAGGCAACGACAACAATGTCGGCGGCAGTCATCGCCAAACCAGTTGACAGTTGCGCAATTTGCACGGCGGCTCCAGCACGAGAACCGTCGCGATCGTAGAAAAGACCGCCTGTGGTTGAGTTATAGACGAAGTAATCATTGGCATCAACGGCGGCTGCACCTACGCGAAACTGTCCAGCACCGATCGCTCCCAAAGACAAGTTAGTGGGATTGCCCGTAGCAGGATCGGCCACGGGGAAAGCAGCTCGCACGATTTGAATGGTGTCATCAGCAACTACAAAGTCTCGGATAGTATCAACCCCTTGATTTGACGTAATAAACCTGAAGCTATCCAGCCCTGCGCCGCCAGTGAGGTCATCTGCGCCATTCTCACCAATGATCAAATCGTTGCCAAGTCCCCCATTCAAAATATCGTTGCCTTCGCCACCCCAAATAATATCGTTGCCACCATTCCCAAAGATCGAATCAACGCCGCCCAATCCAGAGAGGACGTTTGCCCCAGTGGTACCTAACATTCTGTTGGCGAGGCCGTTTCCAGTGCCATTGAGGTTGGCAACACCGACCAGGGTCAGGTTTTCAACTTGGCTGCCCAGGGTATAACTGATGGTTGAATTGACGAGATCAATCCCCCCGTTTGCCACTTCATTGACCACGTCTCCTACGTTATCAACGAAATAGATATCATTGCCCGTGCCCCCGGTCATATTGTCGGCACCAAGGCCACCATTCAGCAGGTCATTGCCACCCAAGCCGCTGAGCGTATCGTTGCCAACCAAACCAGAAAGGTTGTTGTTACTGGCATTCCCGATGATGACATTGTTCAAAGCATTGCCAGTACCGACAGTTGCAGTACCTGTCAATATCAAGTTTTCAACATTAAGCCCCAGGGTATAGCTGATGGAAGCATTGACGCGATCGTTGCCGCCGCCTGCCCCTTCATTAACCACATCGCCTGCATTGTCTACAATATAGACATCGTTACCTGAGCCGCCAGTCATGGCATCTGCGCCAAGGCCGCCATCCATCAGGTCATTGCCGCCAAAGCCGAACAAAACATCGTTCCCGTCAAGCCCATAGATACTGTCAGCGAGGGCAGTGCCGTTGAGAACGGGACGAACAATTCCGTTGTCGTTGAAGTTGGTACCAAAAATCGTGGCCATGGTTGGTTTCTCCTTTGATCCATTGATGTGGGGGTTTCACCCCTTCTATGGATGTATAGGATTGCTTTTTAAGGGTTATTCACGGCCTACCTTCGGCACCCAAATATTGCTAAATAAGGCATACTGCGTCTCGCCATTGGGCGATCGCCACTAAACCTGCCCAACCAGGGGCTACCCTAACAGCCCATTTGCTGCAGGACGTCCAACACCTGATCGGAAGTGACCTGATCCGTAACCACTGCTCGGCCAATGGCCGTGGGCAAGACAAAGCGCACCTTTCCGGCCTTGACTTTCTTATCGGTTTGCAGAGCTGCCAGGATGTCCTGGTGGTCTAGCTCAGACGGGATTTGGGTGGGAAGGGCTGCCTTTTGGATGAGGGCAAATTGGCGATCGCTCGCCTCCGCACTCCACAATCCCATTTTGACTGCCAGCTTGCCTGCTGCCACCATGCCGATGGCAACCGCTTCCCCGTGGTTCACCGAGCGGTAGCCCGTCAGGCTTTCAACCGCATGGCCCAGGGTGTGGCCGTAGTTGAGGATAGCCCGTAGCCCTGCCTCCTTTTCGTCCTGGCTAACCACGGCGGCCTTCGCCTCACAGGAGCGGGTGAGGATGGTCTGCAGCAGCTCGTCCGTGATGGCGTCTGGGGTAAGGGATGGGGCGGCTTCCAGTTGCTGGAACAGATCCGCATCCCAGATGACGCCGTACTTGATTACCTCTGCCATGCCCGCCCCAAACTCGCGCGCCGGTAGGGTGGCCAGCACCTGGGGGTCGATGAGCACCAGGCGGGGCTGGTAGAACGCGCCAATCAGGTTTTTGCCCTGGGGATGGTTGACCCCCGTTTTGCCGCCGATGGAAGCATCTACCATGGCCAGCAGGGAAGTGGGAATCTGCACAAAGTTTACGCCCCGCAGCCAGGTTGCCGCCGCAAAGCCCGTCATGTCGCCAATGACGCCGCCGCCCAGGGACACCAGGGTAGACGATCGCTCCAGCCGATGGGCCAGGGCCGCGTCATAGATGGTTTGAATAGAGTCCAGGGTTTTGTATTGCTCGCCATCGGGGAGCAGGCACTGGGCCACATCAAACCCCGCCTGGGCCAGGGAGGCGATCGCCCGCTCTCCATAAAGCTCAAACACTGTGGGGTTCGACATCAGCAGAATTTTCCGACCTAGGGTCGAGTTTTGGGTTGTCTGACCGCTGAGCCACTGACCAACCGCATCCAGCCCACCAGGCGCAATGACCACATCGTAGGACTGCTGGGGGAGGGAAATCGTAATGATTGACTTCATAACGCCTGCTGGGGGAGTGCCGAATAATGATTGAATAGAAGAACCGTCAAAGAATGGATTGAAGCTGGAGGTACGGAAAATGTCTGGAGCGATCGCCTACGTTGTCATGCTGGGTGGATTCATTACCCTCGCTATTAGCCTGTACTACGGGCTGCGTCTGGTCAAGCTTATCTAGTCAGGCTCACCTGAGCAACTGGACTTGAGCAACTGGACTGTAGAGCGTGTCTCGCTGCTGGGGCAGGCGGTTGATAGAGGCGATCGCCCCCCGCAGATCGGCCACCTCCATGCAGGTGCCCCCCATCGCCCCGGCCATGGTGGTGATATGTTCTTCCATGAGCGTGCCGCCGATGTCGTTGCAGCCCCACCTTAACGCCTCTGTCGCCCCGCTGAGGCCCAATTTTACCCAACTGGGCTGGTGGTTGACGATCCAATTTCCTAAAAAAATGCGGGCAACGGCAGTGAGTCGCAGGGCATCGGCCAGCACTGGCTGATCTCGCCCCACCCGCCGCCGCAGGGGTTTGGGGGCATCCTGGCCAACGAAGGGCAGCAAGATGAATTCTGTAATGCCACGATCGCCCCTTTTCTGGGCAGCCTGCTGGAGCGATCGCAGGTGCCCCAGGTGGCGCATTTGCTGAGTAGGGGTTTCAATATGCCCCGACAGCATCGTGCTGGTGGTAGGCATCCCCAGCCGATGGGCCGTTGCGACGATGTCCAGCCAGGTGGCGGTATTAATTTTCTCAGGGCAGAGTACCTGCCGAACCGTGTCGTCCAGCACCTCCGCCGCCGTACCGGGCATGGAACCGACCCCCGCAGCCTGTAGCGCGGCAATCACTTCGCTGTAGGAACGCCCATCCTCACGGGCGATGAACTGCACCTCCTGGGGCGAAAAGGCATGGAGATGCAAGTGGGGAAAGGCATCGCGAATGGCGCGGATAAGCTGCACGTAATAGGCCAGGGAAGACCCGTCCCGCTTTGCCGCCAGGTTCAACCCCCCCTGCATACAAATTTCGGTGGCCTGCCGCCGAACCGCATCCGTGGCTTTTTCCAGAATCGTCGCCTCGTTCAGCCAGTAGGCTCCCTCCTGGTCAGGATCGCGGCGAAAGGCGCAAAAGCTGCAGTGCTGCTCGCAAATATTGGTGAAATTAATGTTGCGGTTAATGACGTAGGTGACGGTTTGGCCCACCTGGCGATCGCGCAGCTCATCGGCCACGTTGCGAATGGCGGCGATCGCCCCCGCATCCTGCTGAATCAGCAGCTCGACCCCCTCCTGCTCCGAAATATCTTCCCCTGCCAGCGCCCGACCGAGGATTGTGTCCAGTGCCATGTCGCCCCCAAACTTGTCCGCAAAAGCAATCTACCGTGCCAAAAGCTCCGCTAAGCTCTCTGCCAGCTCCCTCCCAAAACCTACGCCAGCACCAGGTCGGGGTGCAGCGTCAGAATCTCCACGCCCTCCTGGGTGACCGCCACCGTATGCTCGAATTGGGCCGACAGCTTGCGGTCTTTGGTCACCGCCGTCCAGCCGTCCGACAGCACTTCCACTTCATAGGTGCCCTCATTAATCATGGGTTCAATGGTAAACACCATGCCGGGACGCAGCTTTTTACCCTTGCCCACCGTACCGTAATGGGGAATCTGGGGAGCGGTATGAAAAATGCGGCTCACGCCATGGCCCACAAAATCCCGCACCACAGAAAAGCCGCAAGACTCAGCGTAGGTTTGAATGGCGGCTCCAATGTCGCCGACGCGGGCACCTGGCTTCACGACGTCAATCCCCAGCATCATGCACTTTTCGGTGACCTCTACCAACCTGCGGGCCAGGGGAGACGGCTCGCCCACGAAAAAGGTGCGAGAAGTATCGCCGTGGTAGCCATCCACAATGGGCGTCACGTCGATGTTGATGATGTCGCCCTCCTGGAGCACCTGCTTTTTGTTGGGAATGCCGTGACAGACCACCTCATTGACGCTGGTACAGATGGACTTGGGGAAGCCGTGATACCCCAGGGGGGCGCTTTTTGCTCCGTGGGCCTGGGTCCAGCGCTCGGCCTCTTCGTCCAGCTCCAGGGTGGTTACCCCTGGTTGAACCAGCGGCTCCAGGTAGGCTAGCAGTTGGGCCGCCAGACGCCCCGCCTCTCGCATCTTGTCGATTTCTCGTTGTGAAAGTAAAACGATGGGTTCGCTGTCCATGAAGTCTTCAGGTATACGTCCTCATGTTCTACTTTAGCTGGCTTTATCCGGATTATGAAATTCGGCTGGGCTGTCCTTAACTTATGATGGAATTGGGCGATTATTGGGATTGGGCGATCGCCACAAGGTACGCACTGGGTTAAAGCAATGCTAGAAAAAGCTGCATCGGAATTGGAACTAGACGGGCAGGCGGAGGTTGGTGACGCCCCTCCAGCATCCAAGCCAACTGGGTCAGACGACGGGTCAAATGAAGCAGCTCAGTCCGTCAGTGCCGAACTCGATTTCGATACTGATGCCAATACGGAAAACGCAGATATCAGCCCGGTACGGATGAGCGTGGCCGACTTGCACTCGAAGGACGCTATCGAAACGGCTGCCGTCGTCATTACCGAATCATCTGAGGCAGATAATGCCATCCCAAATGTCGCCCCAGAGCAGAAGGCGATCGCCCCTCAGAATGTCGCCTCAGCTCAGGATGAACCTGCAGTCCCTCAGAATGCCGCCTCAGCTCAGGACGAACCTGCAGCCCCTCAAGATGCCCCCGTCCAGGCTGAGCCTGCCGTCCAGGCCGCCGATGGGTTGACCCTGGAAACTTCAGCCGCCGAGCGGATCACCCGCCTTGAGGCCCAGGTCGCCACCCTCCAGGCTGCCCTGGATGACAGTCACACCCTCATTAGCCAGCTCCAGAGTCAGCTTCAAAGCCAGCTTCAAAAAACTGAGCGGCTGCAAGCTGAGCTAGACGATGCCAAGCGGTACATTCTCAACCTGACTCAATCTGCTGCTCCGCCATCAGCACCTCCTTCACCGCCAGAGCACCTACCGCGGCGATCGCCCCCTCGCTCTCCCCGGCCTCTGGCCCCTCGCCCAGCCCCAGCAGCTTCCCTGCCCCCCATGCCCACCAATCATCTCCGGGGGCTGCCGCCCATGTCGTCTGAGCAGCTTGGCCCCGCTGCTAAGCCCCCTGCACCCACGAGGCGATCGCCCAAACCTTTTCCTGCTAACCGTCCGGGGGGGACACCTAAGGGTGAGCCGCTGGTTAAGCTTGATCCGCCCCTACCCGCAAAATCTCCTAAGGCCGATCCCCAGAGCCGCCCCCCGACAGAAGAAACTGCTCCCGCAGATTCTGCACTGCCCAAGCCCAAGCTTTCTGACTCTGAAATTGGCTGGTTTGACTAAGGATTGTGAATTATAGCGTTACGCTTTCGCATTAGGACATTCAAGAGGTGTGGAACCCCCGCGAAGCGGGGGTTCCACACTCAAAACTTAGCCCGTAGGGCTATACATGAGATTTCCGGGAAAAAATTACCCCTGGTTAAGCAATTGGTAAGGGCAAAGGGCCATTTGTCCCTCCGTCGTCGGGTAGGAGCATTTTCAGAAATCACCTGACCTGTAATTATCCGAGCTATAGGGCCACGGAATTCCGTGCCCCTACTACTTCGCCCTCACCCCAAACCCCTCTCCCAACCCCTTCGCTCACTGGGGCCTAACTCTGCTGATTGAGGTATTCCTCAAAGTCGCGGCTGAACTGTTGCAGGGTGCGATTGATTTCCTGGATGCTGGTTTCCAGGAGAGAGAGGAAAGTTGTTACTTCGGTAATAGGAACCTCAGTTGATTCACCGAGTCGAGCCTGTAGCTGCTGCTTAACAAGCAATAGGGTCTGAAAACGGTTGTATACTGCGTCTATCACATCCTGATAGCGCACTTCCAGTTCATCTAAAGTCATAATCAGCTTTTAGTGTTGCATTTGATACGTCTCCAATACTGATATTTTCAGACCTGAGCAGAGGAAAATAAAATTTTCTCATAAAGCCGTATGTTTTCTTTGCAAGCATGCTTATTCCTGGATTGCAGGGATTGGATCAGGTAAGGAGCGATCGCGCCGCCTCTGCCCAACCAATTTGCCCAATTCTTAACCAGGTCTTATCCTCAAAGCCCTGGTTTCCTGGGAGAATAGCCCCGTTGGAAATCTATAAAAAAAAGTTAAATTTTGTTAAGCTTTTAACAAGCCGTCATTGTGGGGGTGCTGATGGGACAGGCTGCAATCGTTCATCTCGATCAGGTGGGAGT
Source organism: Synechococcales cyanobacterium (assembly GCA_035285585.1). Classification (GTDB taxonomy): domain Bacteria; phylum Cyanobacteriota; class Cyanobacteriia; order CAKZMO01; family CAKZMO01; genus JAYKGU01. The sequence goes on along the minus strand of JAYKGU010000134.1, from coordinate 20,126 downwards.
GACCTATCCCAATGGAGTCACCGCCCTGGAATCGGTGTCGCTACAGCTTAACCGGGGCGAGTTTGCCGTGGTGCTTGGTGCTTCTGGGGCAGGCAAATCCACCCTCCTGCGCACCGTTAATTATCTCAATCGTCCGACGCGGGGCCGAATTGTGGTGGATGGGCTGGGGGATTTAGCCCGTCCGGGGGTGTTGCGATCGCACCGCAAGCGCACCGGCATGATTTTTCAGCAGCATCAGCTCATCGAGCGCCACTCCGCCCTTCAGAACGTGCTCATGGGGCGGTTGGCCTACCACTCCTTCTGGCGCAGCCTGCTACCCCTGCCGCAAACTGACCAGTGCATTGCCCTGGACTGCCTGGAGCGAGTGGGCCTGATTGACAAAGCCCTCACCCCCGTCAGAGCCTTGAGCGGCGGCCAGCAGCAGCGGGTGGGTATTGCCCGTGCCCTGGCCCAGCAGCCCCAGCTCATGCTGGCGGATGAACCCATTGCCAGCCTCGACCCCGCCAGTGCCCACCGGGTGCTGTCCCTGCTGAAAACCATTTGCCGAACGGATGGTATTGCGGCCCTGTTGAGTTTGCATCAGGTAGAGTTTGCCAGGGAGTATGGCGATCGCATCATCGGTCTGGCCCACGGCAGGGTTATCTTCGATGGTCCACCATCAGCACTGGATCACAACGATTTGAGCGAAATTTACTCTGGACAGCCTGTGGCAGCACTGACTTGAAGCGCGCAAGTCAGTAATCGAAGGTTTGATCAAGCGTTTGAGAGTTACGTGTGATAGATTTTCTAGCACTTTCATTATGGAGGCTTAAACCACATGGTTAGCATAGGTTGGAAACCAGGAATCGCAGGGTTTGTGCTAGCGGGCATTGTCACCTTGGTAGGGTGCAGCAGCCCCGATGCAGCAGGCGGTGACACCGCTGAGAAGGCAAACCCAACAAAACTGACGGTGGCTTTGCTGCCGGACGAAAATGCGGCCAGCATCATTCAAGACAACCAGGGGCTGGCCGACTATTTAGAGGAAACACTGGACAAAGAAATTGAGCTGGTGGTTACTACCGACTACTCGTCCATGATTGAAGCTGCTAGCAATGGTCGATTGGATTTGGCCTACTTTGGTCCGCTCTCCTACGTTTTGGCCAAGACTAAGAGCGACATTGAACCCTTTGCCGCCCGCCTGGAAGATGGGGCCACTACCTACACCTCCATCATCATCGGCAATGTGGAAGCGGGGGTGGATGAATTTGCCGATATCGAAGGAAAGACCGTGGCCTTTGGCGACCCTGCCTCCACGTCTAGCCGTTTGTTTCCTGAGCTGACGCTGGCAGAAGCGGGTCTAAAGGCCGGAGAGAACTACGAAGCGGTTTTCCTGGGTGCCCATGATGCGGTTGCCCTGGCTGTGCAAAACGGCAATGCCCAGGCTGGTGGGCTGAGTCGCCCAATCTTTGACTCGCTGATGGAAGAAGGCGTCATTGATCCCAATCAGGTGGTAGTGATTGCTGAGTCGGAACCCATTCCCCAATACCCCTGGACGATGCGGGCGGATCTAGATCCCGAACTCAAGGAAGACATCCGCGCGGCTTTCTTAAACATCACGGATGAGGCCGTGCTGACTCCTTTCAAAGCCGATGGCTTTGCCGCCATGAGCGATGAAGACTACAACGGCATTCGCAAAGCAGGCGAAACCCTGGGACTGGATCTAAACGAGTTCGTCCAGTAACCCGTAGGGTGTGTTGCGGCGCAGCCCAACGCACCTTGAAACACACAATACAAGTCGATGGTGCGTCATCGCTTCGCGTGACGCACCCTACAAAGGTCTGGATTCTTTGCTTTGGGGATTGAATGATGACTGCGACCCATGAGGCATTTGACAGTATCCTGCGTCAATACAAACGGGGGTGGGTACGGCAGCTCCTGCGGGTGCTGGCGCTAGCTGGTATTATTTTCGTCAGCTTTGTCGTCGTCGAGCTGCTGGATGTGGAGCGGATGGCGGAGGGTATTCCGGCGATCGCCAACCTCCTGGGCGAAATGTTTCCCCCCGACTTCAGCCGCTTTCCCCAGTGGATCGAACCTTTGATTGATACTTTGGCCATGAGCGTGGCGGGAACGGCAATGGCGATCGCCCTCTCTCTCCCCCTCTCCCTTCTGGCGGCAAGAAACACCACGCCCCATCCCCTGCTGTTTCACGTCGCGCGAACGATTTTGAACATCACCCGCGCCATCCCTGAACTGATTCTGGGCATGATTCTGGTGGCGGCAGTGGGATTTGGCAAGCTGCCGGGAACGCTGGCCCTGGGTCTTCATTCCGTGGGCATGGTGGGCAAGTTCTTTGCCGAGTCCATTGAGCTGACGGATCAGGCTCCCGTAGAAGCCGCCCGCTCCGTGGGAGCGACGGAACCTCAGGTGATTGTCCACAGCGTCCTGCCCCAGGTCTTTCCCCAAATGGCAGACGTTACCTTTTACCGCTGGGAGTACAATTTCCGGGCGTCAATGGTGCTGGGGGCGGTGGGAGCCGGGGGCATCGGCCTGGAAATCATCAGCGCCCTGCGGATTTTGAAGTACCAGCAAGTATCAGCTTTGCTGATCGTCGTTCTGGTAATGGTGACGCTGGTAGACAGCCTGAGCAACTATTTGCGCAAGGGGTTTGTTTCCGACAAGATAGAAGGCCAACATTCACGGTAGGGGCAAATAGCTATTTGCCCCCACAGAGTTCCTGCCTAATCCATCCAGGCCCGGCCCAGTTCCGTCAGGTTATATCCGGCATAGCCCAGGGTGACCGAGGCGTGGCCTTGCAGTAAGGTCTGGAGATCCCAGAGGCGATCGCCCACCTTTACACCATAGCGCTGACATAAATTTCCCTGAATCTGGCGGAGAAGGCGATCGCCCGCCACGTCATCCGTCCCAGGGCGCACCAGGCAGTGGGTACGCAGTACTTGCATTTTGCCAATATCCTGGGAATCAAGGATTTGCTCAATTTCCGCTCCAACGATTTGCACTACTTGGGCAATGACGCACTCCATCACCAGCGGGTGCAGGGTAAAAGCGGGTTCATCCTCAATGAAACACTTTGATAGGAGCGATCGCCCCTCCAGATTCACCAAACATTCCAGCACCCGGAGGGGATCGGGGGTGGGCAGCAGATGGCTTTGCAGGCGACTCAGGGCAATGGGTTCCTGCCAGATGGCCAGCCAGTAGGCGATGGCTTTCTCCAGGGGCGTCAGGTGCGCCAGCTGCTGGTCGAGCAAGGTGCGGAGGCGATCGCCCACAAACAGCGCCTTTTGCTGCAAAAACTGACCCAGATGGCCACCAAACAGGGACTGAATCACGGGCACCGCCAGCAGCATCGCCAGGGGATTGCCGCCATAGATGCGGCTGAGGGCGCTGCGCTCGGCAAAACTGCCCGTCAGGCCCAGGGTGGCGAGCAGCGTTTCTCCGTCCGCCTGGGACAGTCCGGTCAGGGGCATTTGGGCGGCTGGCGGGAGGTTGGCCAGGGGCGGCGGTTCCCGGCTGGTGGTAAGGATGCAGCTCTGGTAGTTCATCTGGCTGAGGCGACTCAGATTGGCCCAGGCTTGCCAAGTGTCCCTTGCCGCGACTCCATCCAATACTTCGCTATCAAGGGCATTGTCTAATCCGTCCAGAACGATCAGGTAGCGGTGGCGCTTGAGGTGGGCCGACAGAGGTGCCACCGACCGTTGATCCGGTGGGGGAGGTTCTCCAAAGGCGGTGAGCAAACTGTCCAGCAGGTCCGCCAGGGAGGCATGGTGCCAGAGCGATCGCCAGATGACGCCCGCAAATTTCTCCTGGAGGCGATCGGCGCAGGCCAGGGCTAGGGCCGTTTTGCCCACCCCCGCCAGTCCGGTGATGGCGATGAACCGCTGGCGATCGCTCAGAATCAACGTCTCCAGGTGCTGAAGTTCCTGGCTTCGTCCGCAGAAAGCATTCAGGTCGGGAGCCTCGTCCCAGTCCACCAGGGGCGGCGTTTCCCCAACCGGGGCTGGATCCGTCGCGCCAGCGGTCACAGAATCGGCGGCGATCTGGCTCCAGTCGGTGATACCCACGGCCTTGCAGATGGCGATGAAAGCTTCCTGCTGGATGTTCTCTCCCCGCCAGAAGCGGCGCAGGGTGGCGCGGGAGGTGTGGGCATCCTGCCACCAGCGGGCGGTGCTGGTTTTGGTCCAGCCAAGGCGGCGTCTGGCTTGGTCGGCGATCGCCAATCCCTGGGGGGAAGCGCTGAGGGTGTCTACCATATCGAGCAAGGGTGAGGGTATCAACGTAGGGTGGGACGGTCATAGGATTCAGGAGTCAGGAGCCAGAAGCCAGCCCCCTCCTGAATTCTGACTCCTGAATTCTGACTCCTGGCTTCTGGCTCCCCATCCAACCAGAATTTCCTGGCATAGATGAATACCCCAGGGGTGAGTCAAGGGTGAGTCACAGGCTGAATCAACTGAGTCAGACGCTGCCCCTACGCTGAGAATAGTTCAACCCACGTCTCCCTAAACCCGGAGGTAGCCATGACCCGATCTGCATCCCAAACCACCCCAGCACCCACCGCTGGTTTGTACGTCCAGCCTACCCACGACCAGCCAAACCCGTCCACCCAGCCCCTCGCCTTTCCCCTCAAGCACACCGATGTACAGGCGACGGTATCCGGCAATCTGGCGCGGGTGGAGGTAGTTCACCACTTCGAAAATCCCTTTACCACGCCCCTGGAGGCGACCTACATCTTTCCCCTGCCAGACGGGGCGGCGGTGGATGACATGGTGATTCACCTGGGCGATCGCACCCTGCGGGGCACGATTCAACCCCGCCAGGAAGCCCAGCGGCTGTACGAACAGGCCAAACGGCAGGGGCGCACGGCGGGCTTGCTGGAGCAGGAGCGGCCCAACATCTTCACCCAGTCCCTGGCCAACATCAAACCGGGGGAGGCGATTCAGGTGACCATCCGCTACACCGAGAGCCTGCGGTTTGAGGGGGACAGCTACGAGTTTGTGCTGCCGATGGTGGTCGGCCCCCGCTACATTCCCGGCATTACTCTGGCGGAGGGCACGCTGGGGGGCGGCTCGGCTCCCCACCCCATGACCCGCAACCAGGACACGGATCAGGTGCCCGACGCCTCCCGCCTCAATGCCCCCATCCTGCCGCCGGAGGTGCGGTCGGGACATGATATCGCCATGACCCTGACGATTGATACTGGGGTGGAAATTCAGGAGGTGCGATCGCCCTCCCACTCGATTCAAACGGAGCGGGACGGGACGCAAACCCGGATCACCCTGGCCAGCCACGACACCATCCCCAACAAAGACCTGATTGTGCGCTACCGGGTGATGGGCGATCGCCTCCAGACCACCGTGCTCACCCACCGCGACGACCGGGGCGGCCACTTTGCCGTCTACCTGATTCCGGCCCACCAGCACCAGCCGGAGGACATCGTGCCCAGGGACATCGTGTTTCTCATCGACACCTCCGGCTCCCAGCAGGGCGACCCCCTGTTTAAGTGCCAGGAGCTGATGCGCCGCTTTGTCATGGGCCTCAATCCCCAGGACACCTTTAATATTGTGAACTTTGCCAACACCGCCCAGCGGCTCTCCCCCGTGCCCCTGGCCAATACGGAGGCCAATCGCCACCAAGCCATGCACTACATCAATCGCCTCACGGCGGGGGGCGGCACTCAGATGCTGGGCGGCATCCGGGAGGTGCTGGGCCTACCCGTGGTGGCTCCGGGACGGGTGCGCCACATCGTGCTGCTCACCGATGGCTACATTGGCAATGAAAATCAGATTCTGGCGGAGGTGCAGCGGCGGCTTCAGGGGGGCGATCGCCTCTTCAGCTTTGGGGCGGGCAGCTCAGTGAATCGCTTTTTGCTCAACCGGATTGCGGAAATTGGGCGTGGGGCCTCCCAGATCGTGCGCCCTGACGAACCCACGGAGGCCGTGGCCGAGCGCTTTTTCCAGCAGATCAACCGTCCCGTGCTGACCAACATTCACCTCCACTGGCAGGGCATTGGGGAGCTGCCCAGCCTCTACCCCACACAGCCCGCCGACCTGTTTGCCCAACAGCCGCTGGTGATCTTTGGCCGCAAGGCCGATGCCCATCCCGGCACCCTGCGCATCACCGGCACCCTGGCGGGCGGCCAGCCCTTTGAGCAGTCCTTCAACCTCACCTTTGCCGAGGCCCCCAATGCCGCCGTTGCCCAACTGTGGGGACGCGCCCGCATCAAGGACTTGATGAATCAAATGGTGCAGGGCGAAACCCAGGCAGGCGTCGCCGCTGTTACGGAGACGGCACTGGCCTATCAACTATTGTCGCAATACACGGCTTTTGTCGCCGTCAGCGATGAAGTACGGGTGAATCCCCAGGAAGGCTCCATCTCGGTGCAGGTGCCCGTGGAGATGCCGGAGGGCGTCAGCCATGCAGGCGTGTTTAGTGCCGCCCCAACCACACGGATGCGGCAGCAGGTGATGGCGGCTCCGGACATCACGTTTGCCCCTACCTATGCGGCTCCCCCTGGGGAAGCTGAGGACTTGGAGGAATCCGAGTTTTTTGGAGAGTTACAGGCCGCCGAAGCCCCCATTTTCAGTTCCCCCATTGATTCCCCCATTGATCAGGATTTTGCAGCTTCGGACTTGATGCCACCATCTTCTCCGCTTTCTTCACGCCCTGCTAAATCCCGTGGGTCTGCCAGCCCTGTCCGGATGGAAGCCAAGCGCTCCGTCCCCCAGCGCATTCGCGTTGTTGAGGTAACCGAGCTGAAAGGTTCCCTGCGCAACCAATTCCTTGAGTATCTCGACGCAAATCTCAATTTTCAAGTAGAGCTGCCCGATGGCCTGGCTGGCATCCTTGTATTTGAGCTGCATTTCGCAGGCCGACAGGTGAAGCAGGTGGTGTTTGATCAGAAAATGTCCACCATTCAAGTCCAGGAGGTGATTGATGCTATTCAGCAAATCCTTCTGGCCTGGCAGGTGAAGCGATCGCTGTGGAGGGGGCGATCGCCCGCCAATCCTATCCATTTGGTGCTAGAAATCACTGCTGAGTGATCGCCGTCTAAAGCCCCAAATCGACGCCCACCCGATGGCTACAGGCAAAGCCAGAAAAGGCGACCGCATTCAGGCCCTGGCCGGGAAAGGTGCTGTCGCCCACGCAGTAGAGGCCGGGAATGGCGGTGCGGTTGAAGGGCATCCCCAGTAGGCCCAGCGGTTTGCCAGAGGGAATGGGGCCGTAAGTGCCGTCCTCCCGGCCCAGGAACCGGCGATGGGTGCGGGGGGTGCCGCTTTCCTGGTAGTCGATGGCTGCCTCCAGACCGGGGAAGATTTTCTCCAGGCGGGTGATGAGCTGGTGGGCGATCGCCTCTTTCTCCTGCTGATAAACGCTGGGGGCCAGATCCTGCCAGTCGGCCATCCAGCTCGGCGTGAAGACATGGAAGATGTGGTGGCCGGGGGGTGCCAGGTCGGGGTCGAGCAGGGTGGGGATGGAAACGAAAATCGTGCCGTGGGCGGCTTCCATAGCTTCCCAGTCTTCCAGAATGATATGGTGACAGTCGGTTCCCGGCGGCAGCACGTCCGCCCGGACGCCCAGGTGCAGGCTAAAGAAGCTGGGGGATTTTTCGTAGCGGTGCTGCCAGCGCGTCTCTCGGCGGGGCATGGATGCAGCGGGCAGCAGTTTTTCGAAGGTGTCCCAGCGGGTGGCGTTGGAGACGACGCGCCTGGCCCGATATTCCTGCCCGGTGGCCAGCTTGACGCCAACGGCCCGACCGTTTTCCATGAGAATCTCCGTCACCCGTGAGCGGTACTGGATGACGCCGCCGGACTTCTCCAGCCCCTCCGCCAGTTTTTCGGCAATTTTGCCCACGCCGCCCTTAGGGTAGTTGATGCCGCCGTAGTGGCGATCGCTAAACACCATCCCCGCGTTAATCATGGGGGTTTGCTCTGCGGGCACCACCGACCAGCAGTAGCACTCCATGTCGATGAACCGCAGCAGTTCCGGGTCGTGGATGTAGCGCCGCGCCACGTCCCCCGCGTTCTGCGGCAGGTACTTCACCAGCCCCAGGCAGGCGAAAGGATGCTGAAAGAAAACCCGCGTCAGGTAGCGGGGTTCCTCCAGGGACAGCAGCTCCATCGCGTTCAGGCAGTTGAACACCGCCCAGCATTCGTCGTAGAACTGGCGGATGCCCCGCGCCTCGTGGGGAAAGCGCTCAATCAGCTCCTGCAAAAATTTCTCGTAGTTGCGGTGGACCTTGAGGTCCAGGCCATTCGGCAGGTGGTAGTGAATCTGTACCAGGTCGGGGATGGTTTCCAGCTCGACGTTCACCGCCTGGAGGGCGCGGGTGAGCAGGTTGGTGGTGCCGTTTTCCCCAAAGCCAAAAATCATGGATGCGCCCACGTCAAAGCGGTAGCCGTTGCGCTCGAAGTAGCCTGCGCTGCCGCCGGGGATGAGATAGCGCTCCAGCACCAGCACCTTTGCTCCCTTAGCGGCTAGCTGGGTAGCCGTGACCAGGCCGCCGATGCCTGAGCCGATGACGATCACATCAAACGATTCCCCGGAGGGACGGAAATCGTTTGGCGGAGAATTTAGAGGTAGCCGGGAGTCGGATTGCACAGACATGATTGGGTGAATAAATTTTATGAAAATTCTATGAAAATTTTGGCGCTTCGTTAGGTGGACGATGCCCACTTTATGAGAGTGTCTTAAAAGTTTTGCCTTGAGTAGCGAGGCTCACGCGATCCCCCTAAATCTCCCTTACTAAGGGGGACTTTGAATCCGGTTCCCCCCCTTTCCCAAGGGGGGCTAGGGGGGATCGCCAGGTGATTAGAATTACAGCTAGCCACTTTCAAAGGCCGCCCTAGAAGATTTTCTAACAAAACTGACCTTTGATAACCAAGTTCAACTGGTTACCTGCATCATGCGGGAAGGGTTGGTAAACAGCCGCTCCTCTGAGACGATGTCAAACTGTTGATTGAGCCAGATGAGGGAGCATTGGGTCACCACTCCATTCTCAAGCTGAACAATGGAGAAATTGCGGCGGCGATCGCCCCCCTTCTCCACGATGCGCGGCACGCTGGCCGCATTGAGGTAAACAATGCCGTCCTGCACCGCCAGCTTCTCCCGCTCCCGATCTTTGCGGTGGCGCAGGCTGTGGTGCATGTGGCCGAAGGCCACCAGGGGCACAGATTTTCCGAGGGTGCGGGCCTGGGCGATCGCCTCTGCTAAATCTGGGTCACCGTAGTCGCCGCCGATGGGTCGCCAGTCTCGGCCACAGGGATCTTCGGGGCGATCGCCCAACCCCCTGGGACCCGTGTGCCCGATAAACAGGACAGTGGAAAAAGCAGCAGATTTCACCGCCCCCACGATGCGCTCGATGGACTCTTGGGCGCTGTGGACCCCGTACCAGTCCTGGTAAAACTGCTCGTGCTTCCACTCGGGGCCGCCCCAGCTAAAGGGACGACCGCCCACCACCGAAAGCCCCAGTTGGGGAAGGTCTAGCTTGCCGTAGCCGACGTGGGCTTCCCCCAGGGCATCGAGCTGGCGCTGCACCCAGTTTTCCTTTTGGCGATCGTAGGGGCACTTGCGCCGTCCCCAGGTGGTGGCGTTGTACCAGGCGTCGTGGTTGCCCATAACGGCGGCTTTGGGGAGGTCGAGTTGGGCGATCGCCTCCACAATTCCCACCGCTTCGTTGCCAAAATCCCCCACGAACAGGGCGAGGTCAACCCCCAGGTGATGCAGGGCGTCCCGATCTTCAGCCTCCCAAAGATCGTGAACGTCGCCAATGACCGCAATTTTGAGGGAGGGCGGCACCTGAGCTGAAGCAGGCAGCTCAGAACCTGGAAATGGCGAATTGTGCAGGGAAGGGTGGGTCATGGGAATCAAAGCGCGATGGTTTGGGCGTCTCCTGATCCAGGATACGCAAAGGCAGGCGAGGTCTGCACAAATTCGCCAGATAGTCGATTTTTAGCCCTGATGGAGACTAGCGATCGACTGATCCCATGATGATGTCGATGCTGCCCAGAATCGCCATGATGTCGGCCACCTTCACGCCCCGCAGCAGTTCTGGCAGAATTTGCAGGTTGTTGAAGTCAGCGGCGCGAATCTTCCAGCGCCAAGGGAAAACGCTGTTGTCGCCAATGATATAAATACCCAGTTCGCCCTTGCCGCTTTCTACGCGGACGTAGTGCTCGCCTTCGGGAATTTTGAACGTGGGCGGAATCTTCTTGCCGATGAACTGATAGTCGAAATCGTTCCACTCCGACTTTGGCCCCGCCGACATCCGCTTGGCCTCCAGGTTCTCGTAGGGGCCACCGGGCAGTCCTTTCAGAGCCTGGCGAATAATTTTTACCGACTCGCGCATCTCCCCAATCCGCACGACGTAGCGGGCGAAGCAGTCACCTTCGGTAGCCCACTGCACTTCCCAGTCGAAGTCGTCGTAGCACTCGTAGTGGTCGACTTTGCGCAGATCCCACTTAATGCCAGAACCGCGCAGCATTGGGCCAGACAGCCCCCAGTTGATGGCCTGGTCGCGGGTAATGGTGCCGATGCCTTCGACCCGACGGCGGAAGATGGGGTTGTTGGTGATCAGCTTCTCGTACTCATCCACCTTGGGCAGGAAGTAGTCGCAGAAGTCGTAGCATTTATCCACCCAGCCGTAGGGCAGATCTGCCGCTACACCGCCGATACGGAAATAGTTATTGTTGATCAGCCGCTGGCCAGTAGCCGCTTCCCACAGGTCGTAGATCATCTCCCGCTCCCGGAAGATGTAGAAGAAGGGGGTTTGGGCACCCACGTCGGCCAGGAATGGGCCGAGCCAGAGCAGGTGGTTGGCGATGCGATTCAGCTCCAGCATAATGACCCGGATGTAGCTAGCCCGCCTCGGTACCTGCACGTCGGCCAACTTTTCGGGAGCGTTGACCGTGATGGCCTCGTTGAACATTCCCTCAGCGTAGTCCCACCGACTGACGTAGGGAACGAACATGATATTGGTACGGTTTTCAGCAATCTTTTCCATGCCCCGGTGGAGGTAGCCGATGACCGGCTCCACGTCCACCACGTCTTCACCGTCCAGGGTGACAATCAGCCGCAGCACACCGTGCATCGATGGGTGATGCGGCCCCATGTTGATCACCATGGGTTCGGTTTTGGTTTCAATCATTGACATAGCCGAGCACTTCCCTCTGTAACGTCAGCATTCAGTCATTACACTTCTTATTAATTATAGGGAGTCTTGGGAAGCTCAGCGCTTTTGCCCAATCTCAAGACCTATCAAATCCTCTGAACTGGCCGATAGATTAAACTGAGATTTCTCCTGGGAAGTTGGATGAGATCCAGGTGATGCGATCGCGGAGGCAACATCTTGACCGTTTTTCAGCACATTTCAGTGATGCCGACGGAGGCGATCGCCCAGCTCGCAGTCAAAGCTGGGGGAAAGTACCTGGACGCCACGGTGGGCGGCGGTGGCCACAGCCAGCGAATTCTGGAGGCGGCGGCAGAAACCTGTGTGGTGGCCGTGGATCAGGATAGTCAGGCGATCGCCGCTGCCCAGGAACGGCTAAAGGAATATGGCGATCGCGTCCAGTTCTGGCAGGGAAATTTTGCTGACTACGACCCAGGTTCCCAGCAATTTGACGGTATTCTGGCGGATCTGGGGGTCAGCTCGGCCCAGTTCGACATTCCCGAACGGGGGTTTAGCTTTCGCCACGATGCGCCGCTAGACATGCGCATGAACCAGCACCAGCCCCTCACTGCCGCCGAAATTGTCAACCACTGGAGCGAGACCGATCTCGCTAATCTGATCTATCGCTACGGCGAGGAGCGACTGTCGCGCCAAATTGCCCGCCGCATTGTGGAGAAACGCCCGCTGAACTCCACCACCGAACTGGCCGAGGTGATTTTCCACAGCGTCCCCCGGCAGTATCGCTACGGCAAAATTCATCCAGCGACCCGCACTTTTCAAGCCCTGCGCATCGCCGTTAACCGGGAATTAGAGTCCCTGGAAGCTCTTCTGCAAAAAGCTCCAGACTGGCTTGCCCCAAATGGCAGGCTGGTCATCATTAGCTTTCATAGCCTGGAAGATCGGCTGGTCAAACACGGCCTGCGGGATCATCCTGATCTAACCGTGCTGACCAAAAAGCCCGTTACCCCCCAGGCCGATGAGCAGGAGGCCAATCCCCGTGCCCGTTCGGCAAAGCTGCGAGCGGCAGAAAAATCACGTCACGAAAAACCGTAGGGGCAAATGACCATTTGCCCCACCCGGTCGAATTTGGCAACGATGGGATGCTAAACGTCAAATCTTGCTGGCAACGGCGGGAATGTAGCCCATTTCCTCCATTTTCGCCAGCACCTTGGCGACGCTTTCCTCCAGGGTTTCCAGGTCGGTGCGGCACTCGACTTCGGGGTTGAGGGGGGCTTCGTAGGGGTCGCTGATGCCCGTGAACTGCTTAATTTCCCCAGCCCGTGCCCGCTTATACAGTCCCTTCACGTCCCGCTCTTCGCAAACTTCCAGGGGAGCATTGGCATAGACTTCCATGAAATCGCCGATGCGCTCCCGCACTTCGTCGCGCACATTCCGATAGGGAGAAATTGCCGAAACCAGAACGATGACACCGTTGCGGGTCAGCAGATGAGAGACAAACCCAATGCGGCGGATGTTCTCGTCCCGATCTTCTTTAGAAAAGCCCAGTCCTTTGGTCAGGTTTTGGCGAACAATGTCGCCGTCCAGCACTTCTACCTTCAGCCCCATCGCCCGCAGCTTCTGCTCCAGCGCCATGCGAATGGTGGTTTTACCCGAACCACTGAGACCGGTGAACCAAACTGTTAAACCGCGTTGGTCTGCACTCATATTTATCCCTCAACAATAACGAGCAACAAAGTTTTCCAAATAGAAACAAATTGTAGGGAGCTAACTCCGTCTTAAATCTCAGGGTTTTGAGAGTCAACAATTTGTAAAGCTAAATGAAATATTAAGAGGTCGGCGGACAGATGTCACGTCTTGACCGAGTTTTCACGGAATCTTTGAAACCAGACAAACTTAACTTAAACCTTGCCGGAGGTAGCAACTTAAAGCGGTACTCCCTTGCCGGATTAAATCACTGCTCCGTAAGCTGCAATTCCTGGACATTCCACAGCACACCACCCAGGGCCGAGTACTGAACCCCAGCCACCCGGTTCCGCACGGCCCCTAAAGACAGGGGATTGACCAGGTAGATAAAGGGGAGATACTCCTGGGTAATTTGCTGGGTTTGGGCATAGAGGGCTTTGCGCTCTTCCTCATCCAGCTCCTGGGCCGCCTGGACATAAAGCCGTCCAATTTCAGCTTCCCAGTCGTAAATGATCCGCCCTTCCAGCGGCGGCGCGTCTGGTGGAGGAGCCTGGTTGAAACTGTGGAGGGTGCCATCGGGCCGCCAGACGTTGGCTCCACTGTTAGGCTCTACCCCACCCGTAAGTCCTAACAGAAAGCATTCCCAATCCAGAGTATTCGAGAGCTTATCCACCAGGGTATTGAATGCGATGGGCTGGAAATCTACCTGAATGCCGATTTTTGATAAATCTTGCTTGATTTGCGCCCCCATTGCCTCCCGCAGCTTGTTTCCTGCATTTGTAATCAGGGTAAATCGCACGGCATTGCCCTCGGCATCCTGTAGCTGCCCGTTGCTGGCATACTGGAAGCCAGCCTGGGTTAACCGTTCCCTGGCTTTGTCAAGGTTGTAGTCGTAAGTCTTCAACCCTTCCTCAGGTGATAAGTAATAAGGGCTTTGCACCGAAATGGGCGAGTGCTGAGGTTCTCCCAGCCCCTGGTAGAGATTGTTGATCATTGCCTGCCGGTTAATGGCATAGGCGATCGCCTGCCGAAATTCCAAGGTATTAAACCAGCGAGACTTAACGGGATCGACCAGAGGTTTACCTTCCCGGCGGCCCTGGTTGAGGTTGAACGAGATAAAGTTGGTGCCAGGACGGGGGCCATCTTCGTAGATCGTAAAATTTCCCCGCTCCTCTTCTCGCTTCAGCAGGGCAAAATTTTCTGGGGAAACGCTGATCACATCCAGCCCCCCCGACCGGAACTGGAGGAAGGAGGCATCTGTTGACTCCACAATTTGGACGACGAAGCGATCAATATAGGGTTGGGAGGTTCCAGCGGCATCCCTGCGCCAATAGTGGGGGTTGCGCTCAAAGATGATGCGCTGGCTGGGAACATAGCTGACCAGGCGGTAGGGGCCGTTGCCAACGATGTTTTCAGGGTTGGTGTCAGTACCCCAGGTGGAGAGGAAGCGGGGATTGCCTTCTGCGTCTGTTTCCGTGACATAAGGCTCCAGCACGTGTTTGGGCAGGATGGAAATGCCGCCCGCATAGCGGAGAAACGGCGCAAACGGTTCTGGCACGGTAAACTCTACATGGCGCTCATCCAGCTTACGCACTTCGGGGAATGCGCCTGCGTCACCTACCCGCAAAATGTCCGCTTCCCCGCTGGGGATACCAGGGTTGAAATAGACATCGTTATAGGTGAATAGAATATCGTCTACCGTAAACGGCTCTCCGTCAGACCAGGCCAGCCCCTCCCGCAGCGTAAATTCAATCCGCTTCTGGTCCTCAGAAATTTCCCAGGACTCGGCCAACGCTGGCTCCAGTTCGCCCGTCAAACCATTTTCTGAGAGCAGCCCCTCGTAAATTAGCCCAAAAATAACCGTTGCCTCCTGGCTGGTGACCGGGTTGAAAGTCTTGGGTTCGCTCAGCTCGCTGTAGACCAGTCGAGGAACCTGGGCTGCCTCTGTGCGAAACCAGTTAAGGCTGCAGCTACTGGTGGCGATCGCCCCCAGCAGCACCAGCGCGATCGCCAGCATTCGCATGGGTTTGAGCATCGATCGCCGTTTTGATTTGAGCATCGACTTCAAATGGGTTAGCCCGATTCTCACCTTCCCACTCATTTGCCGCCCCATGACTGTTTTTCCCTCTTCCATCGCCATTGCTTCCCATCCTACCGTGTTGATCAGACGCGAACTTTATTGACAAGCCGAGAATTAACTGCCATTGTTTCAGCAGTTCTGGGTCATAATGTTTCCAATCTGGGGCGCTGCAAACGGTCAGTCTTGGTTCAGGTTGTCGGTTTGTGTCCTGTAGCGCCCCGCTGTCTTTCCCCCAAGTTAGGCCATGAACGCAAAAACGAAGTCTGACGCTTCCCCTAAACCTTCCCCAAAATCGGCCTCGCCCGCATCAAAAACCCGGTCGAAGCAGTCCACTGCCGATGCCTCCGCGCGCCCATCCTCCGTGCCCATTTCCGTCTATCGGGAACTAGCGGCTGAGCTAAAAAACACCAAAATTCTCCTGGAAGCAGTCACGGCGCAGAATCAGCAGCTCCTGACGCAAAACCAGCAGCTTCGCCATGAAGCCGAACAAATTTTGGCCGCAACCCAGTCGCTTCGTCATCTGATGCAGGCTGATGTGGCTCCGCCCGTTCTCACACCGGATACTTCAGGGGCGGTGGCGGTGGATGGGGTCGATGGAAACAGTGCCAAAACCTCCCAACTGGAAGCTGATCTCTCCCCCGATGGCACAGCGCCCAAGCCTCAAGCCCTGGCGGACGAAGAACTTGCGGCAGCGCTGAATCGGGTTTTTGCAGCCCAGCCAGGCCAGCCACCGATTTCAGAGGCATCCCAGAGTCGAACTGAGGCGATCGCCACCCCCCCCGGCCAAGCTATCCCCAAAATCAGCCATACCGAGCAGTCGGGAGGGCGCATCGGCGCATCGGCCCAGGCCAGTGGTGCGCCCCGTGAAATGAGTAACCTCTGGCTGGTGTTGACGGTAATCGTGGTGATTATTACTGCATTTGGGGCGGGGTTTTTAATGGTGCTGCCCTTTATTCAGCAGCCCAACAACAATCGCTAGCGCCAGCGCTCGCACTCCTGGCGAGTAACCCGATGGCGATATTGAAATAACTGTTCGAGGTTGGCCTGCACGGCCCAACCCAGCAGGGCATCGGTCACGCCACCCAGGGGAAGACTGTAGGCGATCGCATCTTTAAGGCGTGTCTGTCCCTGCTCATCTCGAAATTCGTGGCGGTGAATCCAATGGTCAAATGGCCCCTCTACCTGCTCATCGGTAAATAGCCGGTGGTGGTCATAGGCCGTATGCCGCGCCAACCAGCGCACGGGAATGAGACCGATGTAAAGGCGAAACTCACTCTCGGCTCCTACCCCCAGCCCCCCTTCTCGCCGCACCACTTCAATGGGTTGCCAGGGGGGGGTGAGCAGATCGAGAATGTCGGGCCGCTCGTGAAATTCCCACACGGTGGAAACGGGGGCGTTGATTAATGTGGAACGCTCATAGTGCAGCATAGGGGTCGAGGATGGGACAGCCGGTCGCTTCCATTATGGCGAGATCTGGTGGCTGAACGTGTGTATCCAGGCCAACCCAATTTGCGAATTCGGGCGACTGGCATAGGCGGCAAGGCAAAATTCAAGCTATTCCCATCGCACGGGCCATCTCACAAACCCCGCCAGTGCGCTACCCTGGGACTTTGAATGCTTTGCTAATCGTGCCCCCTTCCAAACCTATGGCTTCTCTTTTGCTGCGTAAAGCCGTGCTTCGTCTGGGCGTGCTGGCCGTGGCGATCGCCCTCCTCCTCAACCTCACCCGATTGCCTCTGATGGCCCAGGGGGATGTGTCCTTTCGCATCTCGCGGTTAGAAACTGAAAACCGCAACCTGCGATCGCGCATTGACCGCCTCGAAAGCCAGATCGATCGCCTCAGTCGGGTCGCTGGCATTACGGTTCCTGCCCCAGCGGAAGCTCCAGCAGGGGCAGCCGATCCATCGCTGGAACCTGACCTCATGTTCGACAACCTGGCCACCCTGGTGATTGAAACCCGCCAGGATATGTTTGCCCTCCAGGAGCGAGTGGACGCCCTGGAAGCGCTGATTCGCGAGAATAGCGCCCCTGCAACTGAGCCGGAGGCACCCAGGCTGTGACCATTTGGGAAATCGACCTCTATCGGCGGCCCCTGCGGGATGAGGCAGGCCAGCCCCTCTGGGAACTGGTGATTTGCAGTCGCGATCGCCAGGTAGCCGCCTATGCCTTCTGTCCCCAGTCTGACGTAAACGGGCGCTGGGTTACCGAGCAACTTGCCGACCTGGCTGCCCAGACTGCCCAACCCAAGGAAATTTACGTCTTTCGCCCCCAGTCCCTCAGCCTGATTGAAACCGCTGGTCAATCCCTGGGCATCGCCGTGGTGCCCACCCGGCGCACCCCTACCCTCAAGGCCTACCTGCGCGATCGCCTCGCCTTTTACCGCACCCTGCCCCAATATACCCAGGAACCCTACGACCCCACCCAGGTTGAACAACTGCCCCCCGTGCCCCTGCCGGAGTCGCTGTGGGGCGATCGCTGGCAGTTTGGGGCGATCGCGGCGGGCGACATTGAGCCATTTTTCCGGGAAAAGCCCGTCCCCATCCTCGACATGCCAGCGGTGCTGCTGCCCATGCATCTGCAAATCCCGTCTACCCTGCCCATTCCTGGCGTGATCATTGAAGGGGGGCGGCAGTCCATGCGGCTGGCCCAGTGGGTGCAGGCGCAGCGCCCGGTTTCGCTGGATTATGTGCCGGGGGAACCAGACGGGCTGATCTTGGCAGCGGGGCTGTGCGATCGCTGGGTGCTGGCCACCTTTGACGATGCTGACCTGGTGCAACCGGCTCAGACGTACCGACAGCGCCAGCAGGAAAGCCAAGGACTCCACTTTCTGCTGATCCAGCCCGACGACTCAGGCATCACCTACAGCGGGTTTTGGCTGCTGCAGACGGTCTAGGGATGCCGCCTCAGTTCTGCTGGTACGACACTTGCCGGGTTAGGGGGTGCTCCTGAAGCCACGCCAGCTTTTGGGAACGAACTTGAATCAGGTGAGCCTCCAGGTTTTCTTCGGACAGCAGTACCCCAAAATCTGAGGGCACCGAAGCGGTTTCGTAGTCAAAGATGCGGTTGAGAATTAAATCGCCCACGGCCTTGGTGTAGTGGGAGCTGTCCCAGTAGTTGACCATCGTTTCGCTGATAGGCTCTGTGGTGACGGTATTAAAGCCAGAAAAATCCCAAACCGGGGCGATCGCCACAATCTGCCGTTTCCAGTCCTCAAACTCCTGCCAGCGCCCCGATTCCTGCAGAGCTGCCAGCGCTGTGGCATGCTCAGGCGAAATGAAAATCTTTAGCTCAATTCCCCGTTCTTCACAGGTATCGACAATGGCTTGAAAGTCTGCCAGATGTTTTTCAGATAGCTCAAAATCGTCGTAATAGAGCTGGGTAAGGCGGGCGGTCATGCCCGGAAAGCGGTTATCAAGGGGGCCATTGAGGCGATCGCCATAGACGTAGCGCATGCCGTCGGGCCGATAGAGATATTCGGCATCCGCCCGCAGGTTGGCTTCCAGGGTTGTCAGGCTGGAATCCAGTGCATTCACCGAAAATAACGACCGGAACAAATCCTTTGGCTCGATCGTAGTGCGCCCCAGACGCCGCTCATTAAAATCTGGAGCATTTTCGAGGTTTTCGCTAAACATGAAGAAGTCAAGGCCTAAAACCACCTGCTTCAGGTCGGGCTGATTGGCGATCGCATGGTCAAAATAGCGGCGCACCTCATACATATTGGGGCCGACGATGCCCAGATTGTAGGCTTTGCCTGCTTGCTGAATAGCGGGATGGGTAGGGTCAATGCCCAGATCTGCCCGCGACGACCCCAAAATAACGGACTGGGGCTGGAGGCGTTTGATGTCGACTGCTTTAAATAGCCGTACGTTGTTGAACTGGCTGGGCTTGAGGGCATTGAGCCGCTGCACTTCTGGACTGGGGAGAATCCCGTAGGGATTAACAGCGGTATTGAAAACGCCAATTCCCACGACGCCAAGCGCGATGGCTGGCATCAGCAGAAGGTTAAATCGATGGTAAGAGTTGATGGCCATGGCAATTTCTAGAACTGGAAGTATAAGAACTCAGACACTTGATTCATGGAAACCAGGCAAACAGCTGCAACAAAGCCAATGGCAAACACCCAGCGCAGATTGGGTTCAAATCGCTTGACCAGCTCCTGGGTGTTAGGGAAAAAGACCACTATCCCAATCAGACTCGCCAAAATTAGGAAGCTCTGACCAACGTAGGTGGGCATGTAATCGAGCTGACCAAATTGCAGACCAAGCTGCCCCAACCAGGGATAGGACGCCTGAAACTCTGTCGGAAGCACGATTCCCGAAGCACCAACCATGGCCTGCAAAATGGCGATCGCATCTCCAAAGGTCGCAGCCCGAAACAGCACCCAGGAGACAACGACTGCTGTGAACGTGAGCAGCCAGGAAACCACTGGCGGCAGGGGAATGCCCAGCTTCCGCCATCCATGGTTAATGGACAGGTAAAGTCCGTGGAGGCCGCCCCAAACCACGTAGGTCCAGCCCGCTCCGTGCCATAGCCCACCCAGCAGCATTGTCGTGGTTAGGTTAACGTATCGGCGCGCCTCACCCTTCCGGCTACCCCCCAGCGGGATGTATAGGTAATCGCGCAAGAAGTGGGAGAGGGTAATGTGCCAGCGCCGCCAAAAGTCCACAATGGAAAGGGCTTTGTAGGGCGAGTTGAAATTGACGGGCATGTGGAAGTTGAACAGCAGCCCCAGACCAATGGCCATGTCAGAGTAGCCCGAGAAGTCGAAGTAAAGCTGAATGGTGTAGCTGAGTGCGCCAACCCAGGCTTCCAGGAAGGTGACGTCGCTAGCGTGCTCAAATACCGGAGCCACCCAGGGAGCAATGTTGTCTGCGATCATCACCTTCTTACCCAACCCCAGCACAAAGGTCGCAAGACCAAGGGCCACATTTTCGTGGGAGAACATAAAGTTCTTGCGGTTTTCAAACTCTGGGATAAGCTCGTTGTGACGAAGAATGGGACCAGCGATGAGCTGGGGGAAAAAGATGACGAACAGCAGGTAATGGATAAAGGTGTACTGACATTCGCCCGGCTCGGTGCGATACACATCAACCAGATAGGCAATTTGGGTAAAGCTATAGAACGAAACCCCCAGCGGTAGCAGAATTTCTGGAATCGGGAGGTTTAAGCCGAGCAGGTTGTTAAATGAAGATAGGAAAAATTCGGTGTATTTGTAATAGCCCAGGATTCCTAAATTGAAAGCAA
>JAYKGU010000133.1:0-24279 GCA_035285585.1 Synechococcales cyanobacterium | reverse complement strand
GATTCCTATAAACAAGATTTACATCGACGTGATCTTTGAATGAAGACGGCAACTTCCTCTAGAAGTGTCACGGCTGCTACAGTTAGGCTCTAGATATGATCACGTAATTTTTGTCGTTCGTTGAATGAACTTATATCTTAGGGCGATGCCGCGCCTCTGCTCGCTTAGGTAATAGCTCCTGCATATCCGACTGTCGTCCTCGTCACTGAGGAAAATACGCAGATCCTTCATCAGGGCTATGCATTAAGCAAACGGTGTATCTGCTTAAAGAGTTTAATAACTCAACTCTATTGCGGATTGGGTGATTGCCTTGCAGTGAGTTTTGGGAGAGGCCCGGTGCTACCAAATCTCGCCAGATTTATCATGTCGGCGATCGCCGAATTTTAAGAGAACACCATTTTGCCGAACTTCGGAGTTTGCTAATGATACTAGAACTTGAATCCATGGCGCTGCTTAACTTTCAGGTGAAAAGCACCGCCTTCTCATCAAATGGGCGATTGGTACAGGTGGATGATATTGCCCTTCCGGGTTTGGCCACCGCTGCCTTCTCTGGCGCTGATGGAATTTATGATGTCGTCGTCGGCTACCACGATGAGAACGATGGCGCAGCCACTATTAACCTCACCCTTGGCAGCGAAACCTACAGCCGCAGCTTGAATGAAGATCTGGGTGTAGGGCACTTTAACGCCAGTAACTTGATTGAGCGCACCTTTGCCAGTGGGGTCACGCTGACCAATGGCCAGGCCATTCAGCTTGAAGCCCTGGTCGATGGTGGAGAAAGGGTGCGGATTGACTACATCAAATTTATTCCCGTTACGCCTCCTACGGGGCCAGGAACCATTGAATTTAGCAACACTGAGTTTAGCGTCAACGAAGACGGCACAGCGGTCAGTGAAGTGACCCTGATCCGCTCGGGTGGCTTTGACGGTGCAGTGAGCGTCACGGTAACCCCCAGTAACGGCACGGCGATCGCCCCTGGCGACTATAGCAACACCCCCATCGTCGTCACCTTTGCTGATGGTGAGCTCCAAAAATCAGTTGCCATTCCTATCGTTGATGATACTGCTGTCGAAGGAAACGAGACGCTGATGTTAGCCCTCAGTGCCCCCACAGGCGGAGCAACCATTGGCAGTCAGTCCTCCGCCACCGTCACCCTTGTGGATAATGACAGTTCCCCCCCCACCGAGCCACCTCCCTCGGAACCTTCTCCCTCGGAACCTTCTCCCTCTGAGCCTTCTCCCTCTGAACCTTCTCCCTCGGAACCCATGGCCAGTTCGACAACGGCTGAGGTCGTGGTGCTTGAAGTAGAGTCCATGGTTCTGACCAACCTGGCGACAAGAAGCACGTCTTTCTCATCGGGCGGCAAGCTGGTGCAGGTAAACGACATCAGCGCCCCCGGCAGGGCCACCACCACGTTCACCGGGCCGGATGGTCTCTATAACGTTCTGGTCGGCTATCACGATGAGAATGATGGGGTAGGCATCATTAATCTGACCCTGGGGGGTGCTGTCTACACGCGCACACTTAATGAAGATCTGGGCGTCAGCCACTTCAATGCCGATAACCTGATTGAGCGCACCTTTGCCAGCAGCGTTGCCCTCACCAGCGGCATGACCATCGACCTGGAGGCGATCGTTAACGGTGGGGAGCGGGTGCGGGTCGATTACATCAAGCTGGTGCCGGTAGCGCCGTCATCCGGGCCAGGAACCGTGCAGTTTGCCAGCACTGAATTTAGCGTCAACGAAGATGGCACGGCAGTCAGTGAAGTGACTCTAATTCGCTCTGGCGGTGTTGACGGTAACGTGAGCGTCACAGTGACTCCTAGCAACGGCACGGCGATCGCCCCTGGCGACCACAGCAATTCTCCCATCGTCGTTACCTTTGCCGATGGCGAGTTTCAGAAAACCGTTGCCATTCCCATCGTCAACGACACAGTGGCAGAAGGCGATGAAACGGTAGCGCTAACCCTCAGTGGGCCAACCGGAGGAGCTACCCTGGGAACCCAAACCTCCGCAACCCTTACCATTGTTGACAATGATCTGCCTGAGGAACCCCCCTCCAACCCTGGCACGGGCGCAGCAACGGTCATTGAGCTGGAGGCAATGAACCTCACCAACTTCCAGAAGAAGAGCACCTCGTTTTCGTCGGGTGGCCAACTGGTGCAGGTCAATGACATCAGCCTCCCTGGAATGGCTACCACCACGTTTACGGGGGCAAACGGCTTCTACAATGTTGTCGTGGGCTACCACGATGAAAATGATGGCCTGGGAAGAATTACGGTAACCCTGGACGGCACGGCCTACACGCGAGTGCTGGATGAAGACCTGGGATCTGGACACTTTAATGCCGACAACCTGATTGAGCGCACCTTCGCCAGCGGCATTAGCCTCACCAATGGCATGACGATTAACCTGGAAGCGATGGTTGATGGCGGTGAGCGGGTTCGTGTGGACTACATCAAGCTGGTCCCTGTGAGTCCGCCGACGGGGCCTGGAACCGTACAGTTTGCCGGGACTGAGTTCAGTGTCAACGAAGATGGCACGGCGGTGAACGAAGTGCTGCTGACCCGCTCAGGTGGCTCAACCGGGTCGGTAAGCGTCACGGTGACCCCAGGCAATGGCACGGCGATCGCCCCCGCAGACTACATCAGTGGCCCAATCGTGGTCACCTTCCTGAATGGCCAGACGGAAAAGGTCGTCTCCATCCCCGTGGTTAACGACACTGCCGCCGAGGTCAACGAAACCGTGAACCTGCAGCTCAGTGCCCCCACAGGTGGAGCCAGCCTGGGCGGCCAAACTGCAGCCACCCTCACCATTATCGATGACGATGCCATTGAGGGCACGGCTGCCAGTGAAACCCTGACCGGAGATGGATTGAACAACATCATTAACGGTCTGGGCGGCGACGACACCCTGAATGGCTTGGGCGGCAATGACATCCTGGATGGCGGCAGCGGCAACAACGCCCTCAACGGCGGCAGCGGCACCGATACCGCCACCTATGCCAAGTCTAAGAGTGGTGTGGTTGTAGACCTGGGCGCTGGATTGACCACAAAGAGGTTTACAACCTCAGCCAGCGATCCGCTGAAAATTATGCCCCTGGGTGACTCAAACACACGGGGTAAGGATGACGACAAAGCAGGGTACCGCGACGACCTGGCAAGTCTTCTGGCCGCCGGGGGCTACAGTGTCGATTTCGTCGGTTCGCGCACCGATGGCCCAAGTTCCTTTGCTGATCGGCAGCACGAAGGCCACGGCGGCTGGCGGATTGACCACCTGATTAATGGTCGAGACGATCGCCCCGAACTTACAGCCCAGGGATCGGTGGACGACTGGTTGACAGCCTATCAGCCCGACATGATTCTGCTCATGATTGGGACAAACGATGTTAAGCAGGATTATCAGCTAGCCACTGCCCCCGATCGGTTGGCCCAACTGATTGACGACCACATCTATACCCTCCTGCCAGATGTCACCCTGCTGGTGGCCTCCATTCTACCCCTCGACCCCAATACCTCTGGAAACGCTAACAACCCGGCCCAGGTCGCCGCTTTTAACGCTACCATCCCAGGCATTGTGGATGCCCGCGCCGCCCAGGGCAAAGATATCTACTTTGTAGACATCTTCAACAGTATGCCGGTTAGCGACTTGCTGCCCGACGGTACCCACCCAACCGGCACTGGGTTCGCCAAAATCGCGAATGCCTGGTACGACGCCATCACCAATGTCAGTGCGGGACAGGATACGTTGAACAGCATTGAGAACGTCATTGGGTCCAAGTTTGACGACTCCCTGACCGGCAATGCGGCCAGCAACGTGCTGGATGGGGGTGCTGGTGATGACATTCTGGATGGGGCTGGAGGGGCCGATACGCTCACGGGCGGCATTGGCGCAGACACCTTCGTGCTGGCCAGCGGCAACGGAGCCGATACGATTCTCGACTTCACGGTTGGAGAGGATTTGGTTGGCCTGTCGGGGCTGACGTTTGGTCAACTCACCATTGGTCAGAATACCTCTGGGGATGCCCAAATCAGGGTCACCAGCACTGATCAATTGCTCGCTACCCTCACCGGGGTACAGTCCACACTGTTGAATCAGGCATCGTTTACCATCGTCTAATTTCAATGTTTTTGAAAATGATCCTGCCCGGTGTCTAACCGGGGTAAATTCTTTCCAAGAAAACGACTTAAAGCGGGACAGTGGGGCACAGCAAGCCTACTGTCCCGTTAATTTTGTCCGCTTTAGGTGAAAATCCAAAGTTAATTTACGATCGCCCCCACCGAGTAATCCATCCCTGGATTTCATCCGGCAACTCCCGCCGGGTACGCTCTCCAGGATGGATACAGACATGGCGCGTGTGGGCGATCGCCACTGGCTTTTGTGGACTCTCCTCCAGCTCATGCTCTCCAGTCAGCGGGGCGGGGTGTAGGGTGTAGGCGATCGCAAACTCATCCCGCTTGAGCGGCTCTGGGATGAGATCGATCTGGTAAATTTCCCCGCAGAATAGGGGCTGGAGGAAGGTGGCCTGGGTCTGCACAATGGGAATAGCCCGCTCCGAGCCGGTAAAAAAGGTTTGAAGTGAAATGGCCGAGGCCGCCAGCGAGGCCTCATACGCCTCATGGCAGATGGAGAGGATGCTGGCAAAGTAAGCCACGCCTGCCGCATCCGTATCGGCCAGACGAATCGTGCGAAGGTAGGAAAACGCCATGAATTTGCAAGGGTAGATTTTTAGACAGCGCTGCAGCGGCTCACCTGCAAATTGGGTACATTGACACTGGACAGTCCAACCTGAAGACTGGCCGCTGCTCATTCACAACCGCAACCTGGTCAACGACAATCAGGTTATCCCTGGGTCGCTCCAGCATTAAATTTGGTTCTGAGCATCGAGTCAACCATGAACGCTCGCCTCTCTTCTGCCCCCAGCTTACTCGCAGCCTCCGCGATCGCCCTATTCCCCCCAGCGGCCCTATCGATGGGAACCGCTGCCGGATCGGCGGCCCCAGCAGCCCGTCCAGTGGCAGAAAGGCGATCGCAGGCCAGCCCCGCCGATGCGGCCCCGCCCAGTTCTCCAGTTGCCGCCAGCGTGATCTTTCGCGCTGAGGGGGTTTTGGAGGCAGGCGACCCGATGGTTTTCCAGGACGGTAGCCTCTATGACGAATACATCTACCAGGGACGGGCGGGACAGCAAATTACCATCTTGCTGGAAAGCCAGGACTTTACGCCCTACCTCATCGTCATAAACCACACGGGCGACATTCTGGCCCAGAGCGAAAACATCACCCCCCAGCACACCGATACGGTCATCGCCCTCACCCTCCCAGCCGATGGCCCCTACTCGGTCATCGTCAATGGCTTGACCCGCTACAGCCGGGGGCACTATACCCTCACCGTCAGTGGGCGATCGCCCGCTCCCAATCCCGACCATTCACCGGCTTCCTCAGACGAAACCCAGCCGGGACAGTTGCCCCCGCCGCCCTAGTTACCTGCCACACCCCCCTAAAACACACTCTAGCCTGAGCCTTCAATGTGTTAAATTACACTTCAACCAGCTCCAAAATTCATCACAACGGTATCACCCGCTCCCTCAAAAAATTCTTTAAACTTCTGAGGAAAACTTCTAAGGAAACTTAGGGCCTGACATCTCGGTTGGGCCGGTCTTTGAGTTGTGTTCATCTGGTGTTCTTGTGATTAAAAGCTATTTCAGGAGGCAGCGTCAATGGCGGTCAGTATTGTGACCGGAGTCGCCGGGTTTATTGGTTCCCATCTGGCAGAAACCCTTTTAAATCGAGGCGATCGGGTAATTGGAGTCGACCATTTTAACGACTATTACGATCCGACTTTGAAGCGGAAAAACGTGGCTGCCCTGGAGCAGTTTCCCAACTTCGAGCTGGTGGAAAACGACATTCAATTGCTCGATTGGCGATCGCTGCTCACCGGCACAGATGTGGTATACCACCAAGCGGCCCAGGCCGGGGTGAGGGCCAGTTGGGGCCAGGGATTTCGCCACTACACCGAACGTAATATCAGTGCCACCCAGGTGATGCTAGAGGCAGCAAAGGATGCCCCCCACCTGCAGCGGTTTGTTTACGCCTCGACATCGTCGGTTTACGGCAACGCAGAGACCCTGCCCACCCTGGAAACGACCTGCCCTGAACCAGTTTCCCCCTACGGCATTACCAAGCTCGCGGCAGAACGGCTCTGCTGGCTCTATTACCACAATTTTCAGGTGCCCGTCACGGCCCTGCGCTACTTTACGGTCTATGGGCCACGGCAGCGCCCCGACATGGCGTTTCATAAATTTTTCAAAGCGGTGCTGGACGATCGGGCCATTGAAATTTATGGGGATGGGCAACAGACGCGGGATTTCACCTACGTGAGTGATGCCGTCGCGGCCAATTTAGCCGCCGCGATCGCCCCTGATGCAGTCGGTCAAATTTTTAACATCGGTGGCGGTACCCGCGTGGTGTTGAGTGACGTGATCGACGTTATGGAGGCGATTGTGGGCCAGCCAATTCAGCGTCGTTTTGGAGAGCGAGCACGGGGAGACGCCCGCCACACTGGCGCAGATGTTGGTAAAGCCCGCCAAATCTTAGGCTATGATCCAAACGTCTCACTGATGGATGGCCTGACCCAGGAGTGGGCCTGGATTCAGTCCATTTACTGAGGTTCCGGTTGACTTTTGTACATCTTTAATACCTGCTGATCCCCTGGAGCGAACCCTGTGGCTAAAAAACGCGCTGCCGTAATCATTGCAGTGGGGGCGATCGCCGCCCTTGTGGCGGGTGGTGTGACCGCCTACTGGTTTCTGGTACAGCGTCGGCTGGAGACGAGTGACCTGCCCGTCGGAGGCACGGTGGTGCCGCCCGATGCGCTGATGACCCTGTCCTTCTCCACCGACGAACGCCAGTGGGAGCAGCTGCGGCGGTTTGGTACTGAAGAAACTCAAGCGGCCCTCAACCAGGCCCTGGCCGAGTGGCGCGATCGCCTCCTTACCGACAACGGCCTCAACTATCAGACTGACGTAGCCCCCTGGGTAGGAGACACAGTAACGGTCGCCCTGCTGACTCCCAATCAGCTTGAAGCCGTCCCCCCAGTTGCACCAGAACCCTCTGAACCCTCCGAAGCCCCCGAAGCCCCCGAAGCCCCTGGCGCTATCCCAGCAGATCCTGGCCTCATCGACCCCACCGCCGAACAGCCAGCGGTCATCCTGCTCCCCATTGACGACCCCCTCAAAGCCCGCAGCCTCCTCACGGACGACAGCCGTGCGGGGGGCGAAGCGACGGAGGAAACCTACCAGGGGCAAACTATCTACACGTTTCAGGGGCAGGCGGGCAAAACGCTGGCGGCAACGGTTTTAGATCGCCTGCTGGTACTCTCCACAGAGCAGGATGCCCTCCAGCAGGTCATTGATACCCACCAGGCCGACACCTCCATGGCAGATACGGCGGGCTATCGGCAAGCCTTTCAGGAAGTGGCGACGCCCCAACCCTTCCTGCAGATTTACATCAACAGCGACACCGCCGCCAGCCTCGCCGCCGCCAATTCCATCCAGGGCGCACCGCCCCAGGCCCTTGCTCCCCTCCAGGAAGGCACCCAGGGAATTGCGGCAACGGTGGCCCTGGACAATACAGGGGTAAAGATTCAGGGGGTGACCTGGCTCAAAGACGAGAGCGATCGCACCTTTAACCGCGTCCAGGTAGAGCGACTGCCCGCCCTGCTGCCCGCCGATACGGTCATGATGGTGGCGGGGGGCAATCTCCAGCAGTTTTGGCAGGAGGTAGAATCGCGCACTACTGACCAGACAAACGGGCTGCTCAGCCCTCAGAACCTCCAGTCGGCGGTGCAGGCCATTACGGGGCTGAACATTGACGAAGACCTGATGCCCTGGATGACCGATGAATTTGCCCTGGCCCTGGTGTCTGCCCCCGATGCTGGCGGAGCCGATACCATGACCGGGGTGCTGGCACTGGTGGAAACCAGCGATCGCCCAGCCGCCGACCAGGCGTTTGCCAAGCTGGATGGAGTTTTGCGCGATCGCTACGCGTTTCAGGGCGATCGCATCGACCAGGCTGGCATTGCCGTTACCCAGTGGTCGTCGAGTTTTGCCACCCTCACCCTTTCCCAGGGATGGCTCAGCGATCGCACGGCTTTTCTGGCGGTGGGCGATATTGTAGACACTCTGGCGTCATCCCCTGAGGAAAACCTGGCGGCCACCGACCTCTTCCAGCAGGCCACCACCTCTGAAGTTGGCTCCCCCGGCGGCTACTTTTTTGTGAACTTAGAGCGGCTGATCCAGCTAGACAGCACCCTGCCCGTGCCCAACTTGCCTCAGAACCAGGCTGCCGTAGCCAGGGCGATCCGGGCCATTGGCATTACCACGTCGGTGCCCAATCAGCGGACCACGCGCTTTGATATTTCCGTACTACTTGAATCCCTGGACAATCCGGGCACAATTCCCTAATCCCAGAATTTCTCCGTAAAAATGTGGGGAAACATCCCGCTGCCCCGTCGCGACTGGGACGAGACTCGATAGGATAGTGAGAGAGTGGGCTGTTTGCGATTGGCAAATGGTGGGTTGCCCTGATCCGCTTCCCTGGGATGCGCTGCCTTGGCTCCGCCCGCTTGAGGATCACGCTAACGAATCTGCTGGGAGACTTGGATGGATCTCGTAACGCTTCAAAGCTGGCTTGACAATGCAGCTTTTGCAATGCTGTTTGTCACCATGCTGCTGTATTGGTCTGGGGTGGCGTTTCCCCGGTTTTCGCTACTGACCAGCCTGGGTACGGCGGGGATGGCGATCGCCAACCTCTGTATCGCCGCTCTGCTGGGGGCACGCTGGATAGAGGCGGGCTATTTCCCCTTAAGTAATTTGTATGAGTCACTGTTTTTTGTGGCCTGGGGCATCACGGCCATGCACCTGGTGGCCGAAACCATGAGCAAGAGCCGCTGGGTGGGGGCTGTAACGGCTCCTGTGGCGATGGGCATTGCCGCCTTCGCTGCGCTCACCCTGCCCGACGCTATGCAGCATTCAGCTCCCCTCGTTCCGGCCCTGAAATCCAACTGGCTGATGATGCACGTCAGCGTCATGCTGCTCAGCTACGCCGCCCTGATGGTGGGGTCACTGCTGGCGATCGCCTTCCTCATCGTCACCCAGGGGCAGGCGGTAGAGCTGCGGGGTAGCTCTGTGGGGACGGGAGCCTATCGGGATGTTAAGTATCGCCTTCGTCGAGCTGGCGAACCGGCGGTAGATGCAGCCCAATCAGCCCCAGCCCAACCTGCCCTTATCAAGGCCGCCCAATTGGGGCCGTTTGCCGCCCCCCCCGGAAATACGGCGGTACTGGAGGCGGTCACTGGCAATCCGAGCCATCCCAGCGAAGCGGTGGAAGCGGCTGCCCCCCTCTCACCCCAGCGACTTACCCTGGCTGATACCCTCGACAACGTCAGCTACCGTACTATTGGGTTGGGATTTCCCTTGCTCACCATTGGGATTATTGCAGGAGCCGTCTGGGCCAACGAAGCCTGGGGGTCTTACTGGAGCTGGGATCCAAAAGAAACCTGGGCGCTGATCACCTGGCTTGTCTTCGCCGCCTACCTGCATGCTCGCATCACTCGTGGCTGGCAGGGGCGTCGTCCCGCTATCCTGGCCGCATCTGGCTTTCTGGTGGTGTGGATCTGCTATTTAGGCGTCAATATTTTAGGTAAGGGTTTACATAGCTACGGCTGGTTCTTCTAATTACTCTGGCCATCCCCGGTACAAGCCTTCTCATCCCTAATAACTTTCACAGCTTTAAGTACAAACGTTAGTAAGCAGGTCGCGTTATGTCGATGACGGTTGCCCCTGAGCAAATCGATCGCATTGTCTGGAACCAACACCACGATCCGTTTGAAATCCTTGGCCCCCACCCCGTCGAGCAAAACGGCAAATCTGCCTGGGTGGTGCGGGCTTACCTCCCTAAGGCGGAGGCGGCCTGGGTGGTCCGCCCGGAAGAGCGGCAAGAGTATCCGATGCGATCGGTGCACCATCCCAACTTTTTTGAGTGCGAAATTGAAATTGAAGAGCTGGCCAACTACCAGATTCGCATCAAAGAAGGGGAACACGAGCGGGTTACCTACGACCCTTACGCTTTCCGCTCCCCCAAGCTCACTGACTTTGATATCCACCTGTTTGCCGAAGGCAACCACCACCGCATTTACGAAAAGCTGGGGGCACACTCGACTGAAATCAACGGCGTAGCGGGTGTCTACTTCGCCGTATGGGCACCTAATGCCCGCAACGTTTCCGTCCTGGGAGACTTCAACCACTGGGACGGACGCCAGCACCAGATGCGCCGCACTGGCAATGGCGTTTGGGACTTGTTCATCCCCGAAATTGGCGTGGGTGAGCACTACAAGTACGAGATTAAAAACCACCATGGTCACATCTACGAAAAGTCTGACCCATACGGCTTTCAGCAGGAAGTTCGGCCCAAGACCGCTTCCATTGTTACTGACCTGGACAGCTACACCTGGCATGATGCCGATTGGCTGGAGCAGCGGCGACACACCGACCCCCTCACCCAGCCGATTTCCGTTTATGAGGTGCATTTAGGATCCTGGCTCCATGGGGCGGCGGCGGAACCAGGGCAGCATGTGGATGGGGCGATCGCCCCCGTCGTTCACCCCTCCGATCTGGACATCGGCGGACGCTTCCTCACCTACCGCGAACTGGCAGAGAAGCTCATCCCCTATGTTAAAGAGCTGGGCTTTACCCACATCGAGCTGCTGCCCGTGGCCGAACACCCCTTTGACGGTTCCTGGGGCTATCAGGTCACCGGCTACTACGCCTGCACCAGCCGCTTCGGCACCCCCGAAGACTTCATGTATTTTGTCGACCAGTGCCACCAGAACGGCATCGGCGTAATTGTGGACTGGGTACCCGGCCACTTCCCCAAAGACGGTCATGGCCTCGCCTTCTTTGACGGCACCCATTTGTACGAATATGCCGACACCCGCAAGGGCGAGCATAAGGAATGGGGCACCCTGGTTTTCAACTATGGCCGCAACGAAGTGCGCAACTTCCTGGTGGCCAATGCCCTCTTCTGGTTCGACAAGTACCACATTGACGGCATTCGGGTGGACGCCGTGGCTTCCATGCTTTATCTCGACTATTTCCGCAAGGACGGAGAGTGGGTTACTAACCAGTACGGCGGACGGGAACACATCGAAGCAGCGGACTTCCTGCGGCAGATGAACCACGTGCTGTTTAGCTACTACCCCGGCGTATTATCTATCGCCGAAGAGTCTACGTCCTGGCCGATGGTGTCCTGGCCCACCTACGTGGGCGGCCTGGGCTTTAACCTGAAGTGGAACATGGGCTGGATGCACGACATGCTGGATTACTTCCACATGGACCCCTGGTTCCGCCAGTTCCACCAGAACAACGTCACCTTCAGCATCATGTATGCCTTCACGGAGAACTTTATGCTGGCCCTCTCCCACGATGAGGTGGTCCACGGCAAGAGTCCCATGATTGGCAAGATGCATGGGGATGAGTGGCAGAAGTTCGCAGCCCTGCGCGCCCTCTATACCTATATGTTCACCCACCCCGGCAAGAAGACTCTGTTTATGAGCATGGAGTTTGGCCAGTGGAGCGAGTGGAACGTGTGGAGCGACCTGGAGTGGCACCTGCTGCAGTATCCTTCCCACCAGACCCTCAAGACCTTCATTGGCCGATTGAATCAGCTCTACCGCAGTCAGCCCGCTCTCTACACCCAGGACTTTTCCCATGATGGGTTTGAGTGGATTGACTGCAACGATAACCGTCACAGCGTGGTGTCCTTTATTCGCCGCGCCAAGGACGACCCAGAGGAGTACCTGATCACCGTCTGCAACTTCACGCCCCAGCCCCACTCCCACTACCGTATTGGTGTGCCGGAACCGGGATTTTACGCGGAGCTGCTCAACTCCGACTCCCGCGAGTTTGGCGGCAGCAACATGGGCAACCTGGGGGGCAAATGGGCCGATGAGTGGTCGTATCACAACCGCCCCTATTCCATCGACCTGTGCCTGCCCCCCAGCGGCGTACTGATCCTGAAGCTGGATCGGGAAAAAACGAAAGCGGCGATGGGGGAATGACGGGAATGAGGTTCCCGCTTTAAGCCGCAGCTATCGCCAATTTCAAAGCCCCTCGCCCTCTTTGGGAGAGGGGTTTGGGGTGAGGGCGAAATGGCTGAGAGCAGAGCAACTGACCCACTAGTTGCACTCGTCGCCAGCCCCAGAGCTAATCGCCCCCAGCAGGGTTTCGACCAGTACACAGCGTTTTGCTACAGATGAACCACTGGCAGGTGAGGCGACGCGCAGGGTAATGGGCTGGGGGGCGGTGACCAGATCCACAGACAGACTGCCGTCAGCTTCGAATACCAGAATCTCAATGGGATTGTCGCCATTGTCGAAAGCTGTCAGCTCCACCGTGCCGGGGGCGAATTTGCCATCCCCCAGTAGAAAAGCCTCACCTTCGACATCGTCTAGTGTGCCGTTACTCTGAAAGGTAACAGAACCAATAACAATTTCTGGAACACCTGTGGCAGAGTTGGCCGCTGAAACGAATTTAATCCCCCGGCTGCGGCGGAGTCGCTGGGCTTCGTTTTGAGTTTTGCGAAAGAGCTGGGCCACCTGGTCGCTGCCAGCCGAGGCCCGTCGCTGGTTCATGAAGGTAATCCATCCAGGGGCAGCGATCGCCGCCAGAATTCCAATAATTACGGCGATCGCCAGCATTTCCAACACTGTAAATCCGGCGGTAGATGATTGAGCGATGCGTCGGTAGTTCATGTCTAGTGGTGCGGTGCGACGAATACAGGAACGGAACTTAAATGGAATGCGAATGGCTGGAGGCAACCTTTAGCCAGACCAGCCCGGCCAGCCCTTATTCAATCGGCGGTTTACTAATCACCGGACGACTGAGCACCCTGGTTTCCAGGGTCGGCAAAAAGGCGGTAGAGTTGCTGCCAATGCCCGGTCTTCCCGCCGCATTGCCCCGCAGGTACAGGATAACTTCGCGGTTCTCCCCCCTTTCCGCACTGTTACTGACGCAGCCATAAAAGCTGTTGGCAGTTGTGAGGGTGCCTCCAGGGGCCGTAAAGCTGTAGCCCGTTGGGCAGGTCTCCGTACCGGGGGAGGCAAAATCCACAAAATCTACGAGGGCAGCACTATTACCGGTAACCGTTCCATCCTGTTGATTGGTGGGCGCGCTGCTGCTTTCAGAGTCGGCAGAGGCTTGATAATAGGGCCAGCTTCGAAATTCGTGGTTGAAGCCACCGGGGCTAACGTACCCTTCATCCACGTTGCGATCGCCCCCTGAGTCAAACTCCGTCAGGGCGTAGCGTTCAATGCGAGCCTTGCCGTCCCAGGTGCCCCCCGCATTGCTGTTGTTGAGGGAATAAACCACCAGGGCATAGGAATGGCCCGCGATACAAACGCCTCGAAATTCATTCACGCTGGTGAAGCCCGTAGGAGCCGTACTGGGGTTGGTGGCACAGGTTGTTTTAACCGAGTTGGGAATGGGCTGCTGCTTCCAGAACGCGATGATGGGGTAGTTGCCGTTGACGGGGGCCAGACTGGTGGGCAGGTGGTTGAGTAGCCCAGGGCAATATCCCGGCTCTCCCGGTTCCAGATTATTATCCCCGTCAGTATCTTGAGCGCCCGGGACGGCTGTGGGGGCAGGAACAGTGCTTCCCATGCACTGACCATCGTAGATGTAAACGGCCTGCCGTAGCTCCGCCGCCATGTAGTCCATCGCCATCTGCATTTCCTGCTGAGTCTGGTTGCGGGAGGAGTCTTTCTGGTCAGCGGTGAGCAGCTCCACCACCAGGTACATAAGGCCAGAGACGATGCCGCCTGCGATCACCACCACCACCAGCAGTTCGATGAGGGTGAAGCCCCGATTGTCTTTGGTCAAGGCTTTGGGCTGATGGCGCGATCGCCCCAGGTTAGCAATTTTGGAAGATGTCCATTTCATACGTATAAAGCCCCGGTCAATAAAGGTCGCTAGTCCGTGCCGTGAATAGAGTTACAAATATGGAAGCTGGGTACTGCCGTGCAGCGTAATCTCCCAATTAGGGAGTGGGTGGCGTAGGGGGAGGTGCGGGTGGTGTAGGCGTGCAGTTGCTGCTGCTGTGGTAGCACAGCAGTGAATCATCCCGGTCGCTCCAGGTGATGCGGGTTGAGAGCACCGCCAGGGGACGTTCCCGCTGGTTGCCCTCACCGGAGGTGAACTGGAGGGAAGCGGGGGCGGTACCCAAATTGCCAAAGTTACCGGCGGCGCTGGCGGCGTAGACCCTGACCATCAGCTCAAACTCGCTGGGGCGACGGTCAGCGGCAGTGGGTATAGCCGTTTCTGCGGCAGAGTATTCATCGCCCCAGCGGAATGCCTGCACGATGAAATCCGTCCGACAGTCGCCGTTCAGATCCACCTCCAGCGCTTTGTTAGCGGCAATCTGCTGCCCGGTGTAGGCCGTGCCGGAGCAGGTGGCCGTGGGGTTGATGGACTTGAGAATGCCGGAACTGCTGCCGGGAGCGTCCTGGTCGCTCAGGCTCTCGTTTGCTGCTAGGCCTGCGACGGCGGGTAGAATGCCAGCCTTGTGTGCGCCGCGATTCACCAGGGTTTGGATACGATCGACCTCCCCCTGGGCAATTTGCAGTGCCTGTTCGGCTCGCTGGTTTTGCAGGCGGGTAGCGGTGGCCAGCAGCAGGGGCGGGGCGATTACGGCTCCGGTAACAGCGATTACAGCGATCGCCACGATACACTCCATGAGGGTCAGGCCCTGTTCAGGGGCATTTGCCTGGGGCGGATTGCCATGGGAAAGTCGGCGTAGGGCGCGGGTGAAATGGGTCATTGGCGGATGCTCAAATGAGGTGCACAGTAAAGGGTGGATATTTAAAGGCTGACAGTTGGGCAAGCCTGTTTCAACACAGTTAAGTCGGTAAATCCGGGGTGGTTTAATCCGTACGTTATGGGGGCAGATGCGGGGGGTACGGAGGGGGGCGATCGCTTTACCAAAAGAACAATTTTCAGGAGAGCGAAAGTGATAGACAATTCCCACAGAGATTGATGTCCGATGATTTTCTCCGTAGTCGGCACCCTGGTTGGGGTCTAAAGTCAGTGTTCCCTAAAAGCAATTTGATGATGACACTGTTGGTAAACCCCTGAGGGCTGGAGGGGGAAATACCCTAAGTAATTTCACGAAAAATTAGGATAGAAATGAAGACGAATGATAGTAAAAAAGTCGGGGATTCTATCTTAATAGCAGCTTAAAAGCCGCCATTTCAACGTAGAAATTGCGGCTTCAATAAATTATTAATTAATGAAATGATTTGATGAACCTTCGGGAAACCAGGACACTTCTCCCGGATTTTCGCTAGCCTCCGCGAATATACGCACCTTCACGAAAAGTTTGTAAAAAATGGATGGGCTAAATTTGAGTGCCCGTCAGGCTGAAGGCGCGCGCCTCCTGAATCTCCACCCTGACCAACTGTCCCTGGAGCTTGGCGATGTCCCCAGGGAAAAAGGTGAGACGATTGCCCCGCGTGCGGCCCATCACCTGCTGAGGATTTTTGGGGTTCTGGTCTTCCACCAGCACTTCCTCGATTCTCCCCAGATAGCGGAGCGATCGCTCCGCTGCCCGTACCCCCACCAGATGGTTGAGGCGCTGGAGGCGATCGCTTTTCACCTCTTCAGGGAGCTGGTTCTCCCACAGGGCGGCAGGCGTCCCCGGACGGGGCGAATAGGCGGCGGTATTGAGCTGGTCGAAGCCAATGTCTTCTACCAGCCGCAGCGTATTTTCAAACTGGGCCTCCGTCTCCCCTGGAAAGCCCACAATGGCATCGGCGCTGATGGCAGCGTCGGGCATGTAGCGACGAATCAGGTCAATGATGCGGCGGTAGCGCTCCTGGGTGTAGCCTCGCGCCATGGCCTTCAGCACTTCATTGTCCCCCGACTGGAAAGGGATGTGGAAATGTTCGCAGACCTTCGGTAATTCGGCGCAGGCCCGAATCAGTCGCTCTGTGAAATAGCGGGGATGGCTGGTGGCAAAGCGAATGCGCTCGATGCCAGGAACGTCGTGGACAAAGTGGAGCAGGTCTGTCAGGGTGTGCTGGTGCCGACCCTCAGGGGTAACGCCTGGCAAATCTCGCCCGTAGGCGTCGATGTTTTGCCCCAACAGCGTCACCTCTTTAAAACCCTGCCGCCCCAGTTCGTCCATTTCGGCCCGAATGGCGTCGGGCGTGCGGGACTGCTCCACCCCTCGCACATTAGGCACCACGCAGTAGGTGCAGCGCTCGTTGCAGCCGTAGATCACATTCACCCAGGCCGTTACCGTACTGTCGCGACGGGGCTTGGTGATATCCTCCAGGATGTGAATCGGCTCGGTAGCCACCACCTGGTTGCCGTCAAATACCTGCTCCAGCAAATCCCGCAGACGGTTGGCGTGCTGTGGCCCCATGACCAGATCGAGTTCGGGGACGCGGCGCAGCAGCGCCTCTCCTTCCTGCTGGGCCACACAGCCCGCCACCACCAGCGTCAGCCCCGGCTCTGCCTGCTTGCGCTTGGCCTGTCGTCCCAGGTAGGAATAGACCTTCTGCTCGGCATTGTCGCGGATGGTGCAGGTGTTGTAAAGGATAACGTCAGCGTCATTAGGGTCGTCTGACCATAAGAGACCCATGTCCTCCAAAACGCCAGCCATGCGCTCGGAGTCGGCTTTGTTCATCTGGCAGCCGAAGGTGGTGATGTGGTAGCGGCGGGGGGAGGTGTTCATATCGCTGGGAAACGGCAGGAGAAGGCCATGAAGATACAGCCGTGACCTATACGGGCACAGACTCCCTATTGTAGCCCTACAAGCTCAGGTTTATGGGTAATACCTGTCCAGCTGTTATTCTACTGTCGTAATAAATGCCAGAACCTCGTTCCAGTTTGCGTTGTAACCTTACAGTAGAAGAATCTTTTGCTGACATTGATGGCGTGGCGTACTGCTCTGTCGTACTTGTCAGGTGCAGATCAAGGCATTTGAGGCGATCGCCGCCCTCACGGCTCAAACCCGTGGCCCGGTGCCCCAGTCCACTCCTTGCCGCTACGGATGAAGCTTTCATCGTTCTGGAAGGCAATATGGCGAGCGATTTTCGACAGGTCAACCAGCCTTTTCACACAACCTCTAATCAGAACCCGTAGCATCAAGTACAGCTATAGCTGAAAATAACGGCTAAACTGGTGAGCCTAATCCGGTGCTGCCTCAACTATTCCTTATTCAACCTATGACCTACCAGCCATTTCAGCTCACCGACCAGCACATTCAGCAATTTCGTGCCGACGGTTTCCTGATTTTAGAGAACTTCATCGACATGGGTTTGGTTCAGCAACTGCGCGATCGCATCGAACCCCTGTTTCACGGCAAATTTGAGACGGGGATCTACCCCGACGAATGGCACTGGCGTCCCGGCATGAGCTTGCCAGACATCACCCGCGAGATTTGTAACGCCTGGAAGAGCGATCGCACCGTTGCTAGCGTTGCTCTCTCCTCAGAAATTGGTCGCCTGAGCGCGCAGCTAGCGGGCTGGCCTGGAGCACGCATCGGTCAAGACAGCCTCTGGTACAAGCCCCCTGGCGGCGGTAAAGAAATTGCTTTGCACCAGGATGGTGCTTACATCAATTACCTGACTCCGGCTGAAATGATCACCTGCTGGATTGCCCTGGATGATGTCAACTGGGAAATCGGTACTTTAGAGTATGTGCGAGGCTCCCACCGCTGGCCCCTGGTTGCTGACCTGGTGGGAGAGTTTCACGTCCCGCAAAAAGACTACCGCTGGGCCATGCTACAAACGGCCAAAGCCGCTGGCGTTGAGGAACCGGAAGTCGTTCCCCTGGTCATTCCTGCAGGAGGGTGCGCCTTCCACCACGGTCTTACCTGGCACGGCTCTGGTAAAAACCTCAGCCCTACCCAGCCGCGCCGCAGCCTGGGGATTCATACCCTCAGCTCCGCTACCCGCTTCAGCCAGCATCCAGCGGGCTATATCTACGGACGCTACAAGCGTGTCCATGACGACACGATGGATGAATCCTTTTTTCCAATTCTCTGGACGGAGGAAGGCTACCGCTCGCCCCACCTGGCGAATTACTGTGGGGATGCGATGGCCGTTGAACATTTAACCGCACCTTTATCCCCCGAAAATGTCCGTTAGGGGCGAAGCATTTCGTAATCACCTTTGGATCTTCTTCCAAACGTTTTGCCGAAATGCTTCGCCCCAACGGTGTAGCATATTTTCTGAGAAATCTTGATGGGGAACCTACAGGCGATCGCCCAACCGTCGCCGCCCCCTTTGCAGGCGTTGCGATCGCTTCCGGCGGGAAGCTCCCGTCAGACCTATCATCCCCAGCAAAGCAACTGGCGGCTGATGGCTTTGCTTAGAGATTTGGGACATCTCTCCTGAGCGAGATGCCTGGTGCACGGTTCCCCGCTCCACAACGCCCTCGTACAGCGACGCCATTGCCGAAGCTGCCCCCGCCACCAGCAACATCCCCAGCACAGATGGACTCTTGGCGCTGGAATGTCCGCTCTTGATATGAAAGGATGCGTAGATAAAGTACAGGAATATCAAGGCTGCCACTACAACCATGATGCCAATCAGGGCGGGGCGATCGGCAAAGGTATAAATTGCCCCACCGGTCGGCCCATCTGCTGCGCCTTCAAACTCTTCCCACGATCTGAATGGGCTTGCCGCCCCAACTAACCAGCCAAACATGGGCTTTTCTCCTCCAAAAAATTCGGCATTTGTTTAAAGCTTTTTAACCGAGGTGTGTAGCGGTGCCTGAGACACAAAGTCCTCAGAAACGAAGTCTTCAGGCAGCAGAGCGTATTCAGGATAGCCCTTGATGCCAAAGTCGCCCAGATCAAGCCCTTCGATCTCTTCCTCAGGGGGTACCCGCAACAGGTTGAGTTTCTTCAAAACCCAGCTCAAGCCGTAGCCAGGAACGAGGCCCAGCACAATCGTGCAAAGGAAAGTGCCCACCAGTTGCGCCATGAAGTTCGTCGGCGGATAGCTGCCTACGGTGTACCCGGTTGCCATTACACCCACTGCCATGGCTCCTAAGAGACCACAGTAACCGTGAACGGCAAACGCACCGACCGCATCATCAATGCCCATCTTTTCAATGAGCTTGCCCACAAAAGGCATGGTGTAGGCTCCAATGAATGCAATCAGCAGTACCAGCGGCGGTGCATACAGATCAAGGCCAGCGCCAACGGAGATGATGCCAGCCAGCCCACCTGAAATTGTAAAGAACGGATCGCCTTTGGAACCTAGATAAGCCGCAATAATGCCCATACAAAGGGCCAGGGTGGTGTTCACTCCAACAGAAGCCAGGGTCATGGGAGAACCATAGATAGTTGACTCCACCGTTGCTCCGGGCACGAAAATCAAACAGGCGGCCAGGAAGGCATAGAACCCGACGAAGATGAGCATCAACCCCACCATGGTGAGCGGCAGATTATGGGGTCGAATCTCTCGGGGATGTCCATGGGAGTCGTATTTGCCAATGCGGGGGCCAAGGTTGATCAAGACACCCAGGGCAAAGAAGCCAGAGACCCCATGCACCACAGCAGAACAGCCAAAGTCGTGGTAGCCCAAAGTGTTGAACCAGCCCCAGTAGTTCCAGCCCCAGGAAGCAGCGACAACCCAAAGAAAGCCTCCTAAAATTGAGGCCAGGATCAAATAGGCTCCTAAGCGAATGCGCTCAATGACCGCTCCTGACAAGATGGAGGCGGTTGTCATGGCAAACAGGGCAAAGGCAAACCAGAAGACCCCGGTTAAATTATCGGCAATGTTCGGCCCCATGGAAGCTGACCAGGGGTAGGTAGTGGCCACAAAGTCAAGCAATCCTGAGCCATCCAGGGTACCGAGGTTTTCCGGTAGGGAAGTACTCCAGGGTCCAAGAATGGGACCAAAGCGAGGGAATATGGAGAAGCCCGCATACACCCACCAGCCAAAGAAATAAAAGGACAGTCCCACAACCGATAGGGTCATTAAGTTTTTGACCATTGTGGCCAAAACATTCTTGGCGCGAGACGCCCCACCCTCATAGGCCAAAAAGCCTACGTGGATAATGAGCATGAACACGGAAGCCCAATAATAGTAGGACTCCGAAACAAAGGTTCCTAAAAACGCCTGTGCATCAGGTTCCATATTTAACTCCAAAGAGATTACCTAGCATAGCGATGGCAGACACTCCGGGTCAAAAATTGGCTTAACCCCGAAGCGCAACGATACCTGCGGCCTGAAATTACATAGTCAACATAGTTAGAACATAGTCAGATCTGCGGTCAACAGGAAAGCAGCTTGTAATGGGTCAGACACACAAGCAGGTCAGCACAATTAGAGCCATGCCAGAAAACCGACAGAGCACGCCGGTAGGGGTCTGCCCCGGTTTTCTAGCCTTTGTTTTTCAATGCAGTTCTACTTAGCAGAAATGAATAGCAAGAATTTTCCATTTTTTATTCAAACTTAGATGTATTAGCTGCTACCGATTTACTTAAGCCTATGTTTACCAAACCGCCACAGAGCAGCAAATTAAGGAAAACCCTGGGTTTTTAGAATATTAGGACTTATAAGACTTACCCAATTTGGTGGTTTCGTGGGTGCGCAACGCCTACAAAACAAAAAGCCACCACACATCACGTCCCGTAGGAGCAAAGCATTCGACCAATACGTTTTGATCTACAGCAAAGCTTTTGTTCCGAATGCTTCGTCCTTACACTCGTCCAAGGTTGAAAGCGGTGAAGGTTTTCAGGGCAGGGAAGGGGGCGATCGCCCAACCATAGCCAGTGCCGTCAAAAAAACGCCAGGGGAGCACCCCACCACAGCGCCGTTTAATTGTGACCACCTACTTATCAGCTCCTGCTGGCACCCATGCTGAAGGTATCAACATTTCTCAGGCGGTAAAACCAATGCCAGCCAATGCCAGATGCAGAATCAATGTCATATTTTTTAGTCAGTGCAAAATCCAATGCCCTGGCCCTGAAATTTTAACCAGTTCATAGCCTGTTCATAAGCCCTGGCAAACCTTAACTTAACCTGCCCATGGAAGGGTAGACCTTGGAGTAATCGTTCCAGGGAGGTATAGGGGAATGCCGTTTTCAATCCCTAACTGTCTAGGGTCTGTCTTGAAACTTGACTTTTCGCGCGCGAAGCACACGAAAAATCAAGACTTTCAGAGGGCTTTAAAGCACGTCCTAGGGTTGACGGAAGTTGAACTGCTCCAGACTCTGGCTAGAGTAAAGCCCTCACTTCCTCCTTCCCTGAGTGATTGACGTTGACCCTTACTATATTACAAAATGTCACAATTTAACCGCATTGCATCTTTTGTCGTTGCGAGTCAGCTTGACCCCAACAGTAATACTGATCTACAGACTGCCGCTGAAATTGTTACCGTTAGTACAGACGGCAATACTCTCATCTATTCTGACTCTCCGCAGGGGCAAATTGGATTTGTCGACATTACCAACCCCTCTGCACCTGTTGGGCTGGGGGTGCTTGACGTTGATGGAGAACCCACCAGTGTTGCGGTATTAGATAACTATGCCCTCGTTGCCGTTAACACAAGTCCCGACTTTATAAACCCCTCAGGACAACTTCGTGCTGTCGATATCTCCAGCCAGACCATTGTTCGATCCTGGGACATTGGTGGCCAGCCTGACTCGATCGCCGTTAGTCCAGACGGCAACTACGCAGTCATTGCCATTGAAAATGAGAGAGACGAAGACTTTGAAGACGGTGGCATCCCTCAACTGCCTCCGGGTTTCGTTGTTATCGTCGATACCTCCAGCGACGATCCTGCTGACTGGACAACGACTCAGGTTAATCTAACCGGTCTTCCAGGTGTGACGGTTCCAGAAGATCCGGAGCCAGAATTTGTGGACATCAGCAGTAACAATATCGCTGCTGTTACCCTTCAGGAAAATAACGCCATTGTTCTAATTAATCTGGCAACGGCTACGGTAATTCGCAGTTTTTCTGCTGGAACGGTAGATCTCACAAACGTTGACACGGTAGAAGACGACGTTATCAATCAGACCTCCAACCTGAACAATATTCCTCGAGAACCCGATGGGATTGCCTTCATTGGCACCGATTACATCGCTACCGCCGATGAGGGAGATCTGGATGGTGGAAGCCGTGGCTTCACCATCTTTGATCTCAATGGCAATGTCGTGTACAACTCGGGCAGCGAGCTAGACCAAATTGCGGCCCGAGTCGGTCACTATCCCGAAGCACGGTCTGAGAACAAAGGGAATGAACCCGAGAACATTGAATTTGCCTCCTACAACGGCACGGATTATCTCTTTGTCAATTCCGAGCGTTCCAGTCTCGTCTTTGTTTACGACGTTTCCGATCCGACCCAACCCGTATTTCAGCAAGTGCTTCCGGCGGGTGTCGGCCCTGAAGGCGGCAAAGCCATCCCCGAAAGAAATCTGCTAGTCGTGGCTTCAGAGGAAGATTCTCGCGACGACGTAATTCGCTCGGTAATTAACATCTACGGCTTTTCCGACGATCCGGCGGCCTATCCCACGCTCCAGTCTGTTGATGGAAGTAATGGTCTGCCGATTCCCTGGAGTGCCATGTCGGGTCTCTCGGCTGGCCCTGGTAGCATTCTTTATGCCATTGAAGACAGCTTCTACAACTCGAACCGTTTCTTCACGATCGATACTTCTACGACACCCGCGACCCTGACCAGCGCGACGACCATTAAAGACACCAATGGCGTTTTTGCCGCAGTCCAGCCCTTTGGCGATTTCACTGCCGAGGATCTGGATATCCTGATCAACGGTGACAACACCGTCAATATCGACCCAGAAGGGATTGCCGCTACCGAAGATGGCTTCCTCTGGATTGCCTCTGAAGGCGAAGGTACCGTTGGTGATCCGGCTCGGCCCATTGAAAGCCTCAACTTCCTGTTCAAGGTCAATGCAGCGGATGGCGCGATCGCTCAAGTCGTCACCCTTCCGGATGAACTGAACAATATCCAGAGTCGCTTTGGTCTTGAGGGGGTTGCTTACGACAACGGGCTACTGGTGGCTGTGCTCCAACGGGCCTGGGGCGATGATCCCAACCCCCGTGTGCTCGTTTATGACACCAACACCTCAGAGTGGGTCGGAGACTACTTCTATCCCCTGGATGAGGTTGAGTCTCAAAATGGCGGCTGGGTCGGTCTTTCGGACATCGCTCCCCTGGGTGACGGTCGCTTCCTTGTGCTGGAGCGAGATAACCAGGGTGGCCCTGATGCTGCCGTTAAGCGGTTATACACGATTCGGCTTTCGCCGACTCTGGAAAATGGGGATACGCTGGAGAAAACCTTTATCCGTGACCTGATCCCTGATTTTCTGGCGGCGGGTGGCTTGATGCCCGAAAAGCTTGAAGGTCTTGCTGTAGACGAAAATGGCGTTTGGGTCATTAATGACAACGACGGGGTTGATAGCAATAGTGGCGAGACTCAACTCCTAAACGTGGGTAACCTGTTCCAGGGTCAAAGATTCAGGGGCACGAGCGGTAATGATCGCTTAACCGGCGGTTTGGGTGATGATCGGTTGATAGGCCGTGGAGGGAACGATCGCCTCATCGGTGAAGACGGAGACGACACCCTAATCGGTGGGCGAGGAGTCGACCGCCACCGTGGCGGTGCTGGTAATGACACCTTTGTCTTTAAGCGCGGTGACTTACGCGATCGCCCAGACAAAATCTTTGATTTTGAAGTGGGCAGTGATGTCATCGATCTGCGCAGGGTGCTTAAAGGCTCAAGCTTTGATTCGGATGACCCGTTTGAGGACTTTGTTCGGATTCAAGGTTCTGGTCGTCGAACCAGGGTTCAAATTGACCAGAACGGCAATGAAGCGGGAGAGGCCTTTAAGACTCTGGTGGTTCTCAGCGGTGTCGATGCTGATACCATTGATGCCAATAGTTTCCTGGTTTAACTTTTTGGGGTAACTTTAGCCTGATAAGCTGAACAGGGCGATCGCCTTTTCTCCTGTCTCAATTGTGGGTGAAAGAGAGCGATCGCCCTACTGGCTTCACGGTTCGTACACTTCACTACGGTGGGCGATCGCCACGACAAACACCTGAGTTAGCTCATCGTCCACTGATTGACACTCCCCATAGCTAAAAGCTAGGGGATTCTTGGTTCATCCACCTGCCGTAACACCGCAGGACGGATCCAACGATGCTAGAGGGCGGATGTCCCCAAGCGTTAAAGTTCCCGTGTGCCCCA